>JAZRKC010000024.1:0-2181 GCA_045646155.1 Saccharimonas sp. (SeqCode) | reverse complement strand
GCGGAGGTTCTAGTGGCGGCTGGTAATAACATAAGCTTGTGCTATAATATGATATAGAATGATTCTTCTAGATAGGGTAACAAAGACATATAGTAAAAACGATAAACCTGCATTAAATCGTATCTCGCTTCATATTGAGCCAAAAGAATTTGTGATAATAGTAGGTACGTCTGGGGCAGGAAAATCCACTTTGTTAAAATTATTGACTAGAGAAGAAAAACCAACAAGTGGAAAAATTGTCGTTGGTGGCATAGATTACGATACATTGAGGGATAATCATATTCCGTTATTGCGTCGCAAAATAGGTGTTGTTTTTCAGGATTTTAAATTATTACCTCAACGTACTGTTTTTGAAAATGTCGCTTTTGCACTGGAAATAGCAGGTATGACTAATAGAGAAATAAAAAATACCGTTCCAAAGGTAATTAATTTAGTTGGTTTGAAGGGCAAAGAAGATAAATTCCCGCATCAATTATCAGGAGGTGAACGCCAGCGCGTAGCTATTGCCCGTGCTATTGTTCGTCAACCAAAGATTTTAATAGCAGATGAGCCTACAGGTAATCTTGATCCTAGACATAGTTGGGGCATCGTCAGATTATTAGAAAAAATAAATAAATACGGTACTACAGTTCTACTAACTACTCATAATGTCGAGATTGTGAATAAGTTGAAACGTCGTGTTGTTACTATAGAACATGGCAAAATTACATCAGATCAAGCACAGGGGAGTTATAGGCAATAATGGCTAATAAACGAGATAAAAAAGCTTTTTCTCAGCAAAAACGATATCGTCGTCGCTGGATTTCATTTATGAGAGTTTGTCGATATGGTTTTAGCAATTTTATTAGAAACGCTTGGTTAACAGTAGCTGCTACTGCTGTTATGACTATTACGTTAATAATTATATTACTAACAGTAGCTGCGCAGAATATATTATCGGATACTACTACTTCTATTAGTAAAAAAATTGATCGTTCAATATATCTAAAAACCGGCACTACAAAAAAACAGGCTTCTGATATTATCTCTGGACTAGAAAAATTATCCAATGTCGAATCTGTTAACTTTATATCTACCGAAGAAGGAAAAGAACAGCTAGCGGGAATGAAAAAGGGAGATGTGGGTGTTATGAATGCTTTGTCTGAAGCAACGAATAAGATACCTTCTACTGTACGTATTGTCCTAAAGAATCCAAACGATACATCTCAAATAGTTAACTTTGTCAAAACTAGCAAAGCGCTTGAAAAATACATAGACAGTTCTAGGCAGCCTAGTTTTATGAGTGATCGTAAATCTGCAACTGACACTATAGCAGCTTGGACGCGTACGGCTAGGAGAATAGGTGTGGTCGCAAGTGTGTTATTTACGGTTATATCGACGTTAATTATATTTAATACTATTCGTATGGCTATTTATAACCGCAAAGATGAGATAGAGATGATGAAGCTAATTGGCGCAGACAAAAGCTTTATTAGAGGTCCATTTATAATTGAAGCAATATTTTATGGAATTATCGCTGCATTTATAGCTTGCGGTATCGGGTATGTTGTTTTGTTTGCTATATACGAAAAGGCTTCTGTTTGGGGATTGTCTATTGATAGCACTATTGAAATTGCAAAGACATATGGTGTATTTGTTATAGGTGCTATGTTATTAATAGGCTCTCTTATTGGAACTGTATCATCAATGCTTGCAACTAGACGTTATTTGAAAGTTTAATTTATGTTTGACATTGCGTTTATGCTAATGTTAATATGTATATATGAAACAAAGGTCCACCACACCGGTTTCAAAGGGTATCGTCACTAAATCAGCTTTAGTGGCGGCTGCTGTTGTAGTAGCTACTAGTTCATCTTTTTGTATAATCGGTAGTAATAACGCATATGCTGATCATTGGGATGATCAAATATCTTCTCTTCATGCTCAAATGGAGCAATATCAACAACAGGCAAACAAGTTAAATGCCTTAGCGAATAGTCTGCAGGCTGAATTAGATAAGATAACCGAACAGAAAAACAACATCTTAGCTCAGATAGAAATTAGTCAAAAACAACACGATGTCCTGCAGAGTAAAATTGAAGACACTAATAAGAAAATTGCTGATAATAAATCTGCGTTAGGGCAGATTATTGCTGATATGTATGTAGATGTTTCTATATCTCCATTAGAGATGCTTGCTAG
>JAZRKC010000023.1:0-5928 GCA_045646155.1 Saccharimonas sp. (SeqCode) | reverse complement strand
TGGCAATTTATTACGTAGTGGTTCCGGCGGAGCTGTCATCTAATTTAGCGCGTTATGATGGTGTACGATATGGTCGCAGGTCTCCTAATGCTAAAACTTTAGCGGAACTTTATGGGCGTAGTCGAGATGAAGGTTTCGTGTCGGAGAATAAGCGACGTATTATGATAGGTAGTTATGTTTTGTCAAGCGGGTATTTTGATGCATATTATCAAAAAGCTCAAAAGGCGCGAACAGTTTTGATAAATGAATTTAATGAATTGTTCAGTAAATATGATTTTCTTTTGACACCTACAGCTCCAACGGTAGCATTTGGTTTAGGAGAAAACACAGCAGACCCTATAAAGATGTATATGTCCGATATGATAACTACGCCTGCTAGTTTAGCTGGATTGCCAGCGTTAAGTATCCCTGCTGGTGTAGATGAAAAAAATATGCCAATAGGAGTACAAATAATAGCAAAAGCTAAGTGCGATGCTGAAATAATTGCATTGGCAGAAAGTTTAGAGAACTAGGATGGTGAATCCTCGAGTATTAGTTACGGTATTAGTAGTAGTTTTGTTGACTTTAGTTATTACCGTTTTATTGATGGTTTGTCTTGGAAGAAAAACAAAAAAACTGGATGTAAAAAAATTTCAGATAAAATGGTTAGAAATAGAAAATTCCATCTCAAAACAAAATATAGCATCATTGCATCTGGCTATAATAAATGCAGATAAATTAGTAGATTTAGCTCTTCGTGAATGCAATTTCAAGGGTAATACTATGGGCGAGCGTATGAAATCTGCGCAAAAGGTTTGGAGAAATGAAAATCAGATATGGGCTGCTCATAAAATTCGTAATCGGCTTGCTCATGACACAAATGTGAATATTAGTTATAACACGGCGCGTCGGGCACTTCTGGCGTTTAAACAAGCCCTAAAGGATCTGGGAGCAATTTAATGACTGTAGCACAAGATATTCTTGATAAATATGAAATGACAATTGGTATAGAATGCCACGTGCAACTAGCAACAAAAACAAAATTATTTAGCACGGCAGATAATGACGCACGTGATTCTGAGCCAAATAGTAAAGTTCATCCTATAGATTTCGGACTACCCGGTATGCTTCCAGTACTTAATCGCAAGGCGGTGGATTTAGCTATTAGAGCTGGAAAGGCTCTGAATTCTCCCATAGCAAATATATCTAGATTTGATCGTAAACATTATTTTTATCCCGACCTTCCAAAAGGGTATCAGACTACACAAATGTATCAGCCTATTATACTAGCGGGATATGTTGACGCTCCATTAGAAGATGGAACGACTGTTCGCGTTAGAATACACCATGCGCATATGGAGGAAGATGCGGGTAAATTAACTCATTACGATAGTTACAGTTTGGTTGACTTAAATCGAGCAGGAACACCTTTGATAGAAATTGTTTCTGAACCAGATATACATTCTGCCGCCGAAGCGCGAGCTTACGCTACAGAACTACATAGACTTATGACATATGCGGGAGTGACCAATGGCGATTTATACCATGGAAATATGCGTTTTGATGTGAATATATCGGTAGCTCTAAGAGGTTCATCTGAATTGGGACGTCGCGCCGAAGTTAAGAATTTAAATTCATTTAGATCAGTAGAGCGTGCTGCTGAATATGAGTTTAATCGTCAAGTTGAATTGATAGAAAAAGGCGAGCAAGTTGTACAGGAAACACGCGGCTGGAATGACGACAAAGGTATTACAACTAGTCAGCGCAGCAAAGAAGATAGCCAAGATTATAGATATATGCCAGATGCAGACATACCTCCTATAGTTTTGAGCGACGAAGAGATAAAGCGCATTCAGGATGAAACCCCAATGTTACCGTCCGAATATCGCGACTCCTGGAAGAGATTTAATTTAGATTATTCGGTAGTTGAGACAATATTAAATACGCAAGATGTGGCTGATTTACTGTATAGAACTGTGCAAGTAATAGACTCTGAAAGTATTGATAGTTTGAATAACGACGAGAGTAAAGTTAATAAAGTCGTAAAAAGAATATTTAATCTATTTTCGTCAACACCGATTGAATATATAAAAATAGACAAAATTAAATCTGGAGTAGTGAATCCGCATTGCTTATTGCAATTAGCGTTGTTAGCAGAAGATGGAAAGATAAGTTCTACGGGTGCAAAAGAGTTATTTTATTATATATTTGATGATGAATATATTAAAGGCTCTGATATTGAATCTATAGCAAAGGAAAAGAATATTATACAAGTATCTGATGAGGGTGCTATTGAAGCTATCGTTGACGAGGTATTAGCGGATCCTAATAGTGCGTCTTCTATTGCTGATATCAAAGCTGGTAAAGATAAGGCAATTGGTTATCTAGTGGGGCAGATTATGAAGAAATCTAAAGGTCAGGCTAACCCTGCTATGGCTCAAAAGATAATTCGCAAAAAAATATAGTTATATAGGAGTGATATATGCAACGACCAACTAAAGCTATTATTGCAGCGGCGGGATTCGGTACGAGGTTTTTGCCTCAAACTAAAGCGATGCCAAAGGAAATGATGCCAATTATAGATAAGCCTATAATACAGTATGTTGTTGAGGAATTGGTTGAAGCTGGTATAAAAGACATATTTATCGTAGGCTCTAGTAATAAGAGATCTATAGAAGATCATTTTGATTTGCCAAATGAAGATTTGGTGGCGAACTTGAAGGCTGGAGGTGAGAAGAAAGCCCCTCTATTGAAACAGATTGAAGAAATTGCTGGTATGGCTAATTTTATATATTTACGCCAAAAAGGTCCATACGGTAACGCTACTCCAGTTCAATGTGCTTCACGCTTAATAGGAGATGAGCCATTTATATATACGTTTGCTGATGATTTTTTTGTATCTAATCCTGGTCGCACAAAGCAGATGATAGAAACGTACATGAAATTTAATGGACCAGTTTTGGCATGTAAAAGGATGGTGGACGATAGAGAATATGATCGTTACGGTGTAGTGGCTGGAGAAGAAATAGATAATACTACTATAAGAGCTAATAAATTTGTTGAAAAACCAGGCAAAGAAAATGCTCCAAGTGATCTAGCTAGTGTTAGCGGATATTTGTTGACGCCCGATATATTTAAATATATTGATGATGCAGCTAATGATTTTGATGGTAATGGTGAATTGATGCTACAGCCTATAATGCAAAAGATGATAGACGATGGATACGATATCTACGCGCGAGAAATTACGAACGGCAGGTACTATGACACTGGCGATAAACTTGAGTATTTAAAAACAGTTGTTGATTTTGGTCTAGAGCATCCAAAATTAGGCCAGCCTTTGAGAGAATATTTAGTAAAGAAAGTCAAAGAATAGATTACTTGATTTTTATAGCATAAGCGTATATAATTTATATTAGGAAATAATTGTATAAAAGGAGATTATGCAAATGGAATGGACTCAGATATTGGTGGTAATATTGTCTGTTTTTCTGGCTCTCTTTCTTTTGTTGAGTATAATTTTATTTATTATGCTAATAAGGGTAGTAAAACAGATTAAATCTGTGACAAGTACAGCTGAACGAACAGCTATGAAATTTGAGGATGTAGCGAACGGTATTATGGCATATTCATCTCCTATTGTAGTAGGTAAATTCGTGTCTTCATTCTTAAATAAGACCAAACGTAATAAAAAGAATTAATTAAAAGGAGGATTTATGTCAAAAGGAAGTGGCAAATTCGCAGTAGGAGCTATTTTAGGAGCAGTTGCAGGTGTTGTTGCTGGTATATTAACTGCACCAAAATCCGGCAAGGAAACTAGAGAAGAGCTAAAACAAAAAGCTAATGAAATTTGCGACGATGTAAATAAGAAAGCCGGTGAATTAAAAGAACAGGGCGAGAAAGTTGCAAAAGAAGCCCAAGGTAAGGCTGATCACATAATAAGCGATGGCAAGAAAGTTTTGGACGAGTGTCGTAATCGTGCTGAACGAGCGTTCAAAAGTGCTAAATCTGAGGCAGAAGAAATTAAAAAAGACGCAAAAAAGAAATAATCTTGATAAGCGAAAAAAATAGCTCCGTTTAGGGGCTATTTTAATGTTAAGTATTAAATATAGCAATTAATGTTTTTAATGTAGGTAGTGTTATAATATATCAGTAGATATGAGTGAAGATACGAGAGCTGATGCGTTAAAAACTGACACTTTGTCTCCTAGTGATTTTGTTCATTTGCATAATCATACTTTTCACTCTGTCCTGGATGGTCTTACAAAAATATCCGACCTGGTATCAAAAGTAAAAGAATTTGGTATGGAAGCAGCTGCTGTTACTGATCATGGTACCATGAGTGGATTACTAGATTATTACAAGACAGCGAAAGACGCTGGAATCAAGCCTATTCTGGGGATAGAAACTTACGTTGCGGCTCGCTCTAGATTCGACAAGGATCCATCAAAAGATAAAGCTAGATATCATTTGACTGTTTTGGCGATGAATGAAAAAGGCTTTCGTAATTTGATAAGATTGAGCACTCAGGCAAACTTAGAAGGAATGTATTATAAACCTCGCGTTGATCATGAATTACTAGAAGAATTAAATGAAGGACTGATTATTTTGAGTGGATGCGCCAGCGGTGAAGTTGGAGAAGCATTGCGAGGAGACGATTATGAGAAGGCGCGTGATACGGCTGCTTGGTATAAATCTGTGTTTGGAGATAGATATTATCTAGAGCTACAAGACCACGGTCACCCAGAGAGCACGACACATTGGGATGTGCAAGCAAAAATAAACGAAGGTTTAAAAAAGATATCCAAAGAGTTGGATATCGAAATGGTGGTTACGTGTGACGGGCATTATCTGTCTCATGACTATCAGGATGCGCATGAGATATTGCTTTGTGTAGGTACTGGAGCGTATCTTAGCGATGAAAAACGTATGAGTTTGAAGGATTTTGAACTTCACTTAACAGATCCTCGTGATATTATTAAACGATGGAGCAAGGATTATCCGCAGGTTATAAAAAATACTCGCATTATAGCAGATAGGTGTAATGTAGAAATTGAACTCGGTCGTATATTGATTCCGAAATATCCAGTTCCAACCGGAGAATCTGAACATGATTATTTGAGTCATTTGGTATACAGCGGTTTAATCGAACGCTACAACGGTATGAGTCGCGAAGAAGCGCTATCTCTGAAGCCGGAAGAGATTATTCCTCAATTATCAGATGATGTTCGTGATCGTGTAGAGATGGAGCTTGGTATCATAGCTAATATGGGTTATGAAGGATATTTCTTGATTGTCCAGGATTTTATAAATTGGGGCAAAGATAGAGGTATTATTTTTGGGCCTGGGCGAGGTTCTGCTGCCGGTGCTATCATTGCTTATGCATTACATATAACTGACATAGATCCACTTCGATATAATTTGCTATTTGAACGTTTTTTGAATCCTGATCGTATTTCAATGCCTGATATTGACGTAGATATTCAAGATACTAGGCGTAATGAAGTAATTCAATATTGTGCAAATAAATACGGTGAAGACCACGTGAGTAATATTGCAACATTCGGAAAAATGTTTGGTCGCATGGCTGTTCGTGATGTTGCACGTGTACTACAGGTTCCTTATGGAGAAAGTGATAGATTAGCAAAACTTGTTCCGCCGCCTAACCAAGGTAAACATATACCTTTATCTACGAGTATCGTAGAAGATGCAGATTTAAAACACGAGTATGAAACAAATCCGACAGCTAAGCAGGTGTTGGATTATGCTATTCAACTAGAGGGGACGATAAGGTCGCATGGAGTACATGCATGTGGTGTTGTGATTGCTCCTGATGAATTGGTAAAATACATTCCTCTTGAAATGGCCCAAAAAGGAGTCGTAGCTACTCAATTTCCTATGGGAGAAGTTGAAGAGCTTGGATTATTAAAGATGGACTTCCTTGGTCTT
>JAZRKC010000022.1:0-2454 GCA_045646155.1 Saccharimonas sp. (SeqCode) | reverse complement strand
AAATGCCAAGTTAACTTTCTCCCGCAAGGAATCAAGTTCACGACTAGTCACCACAACAATCCCAACCTTTCCCAAATGTAAAAATACTAGCTCAGTTATCTTTGAGCCAATGTACATTTAATCACAAAAACAAAATAAATTCAATACCATGTAAAAAAGAGGTTTATAAATTGCAATAAACCTCCCCTTTATATGGCGGAGAGGATGAGATTCGAACTCACGGTACCTATTGCTAGATACACACACTTTCCAGGCGTGCACCTTCAACCACTCGGTCACCTCTCCAGTATTTATTATTATACTATATTTGTTACATTTTGTCTGGTGCTGTTATGCCGAGAGTGGTTAGTCCTGCTTTTAGTATGTCAGCATATAATGCAACGATGCTTGTTCGGTGCTGTTCTTTTTCGCTACCGATAACTTTGTTGGTCTCGTAATATCTATTAAATTCTTGTGCAAGTTCAAATAGATAGTTGCATATATAATGAGGCTCTAGGCTTCTGATGGATAAATTAATAACCTCGTGATATTCGCCTAGTTTTCGAATTAAATTGTAATCTTCGTCAAAAATCTCTGTCGGCATCTTGAAATTATAAGAGGATTTTTCGAGGATTCGGCGCGCTCTGGCGTGCGCATATTGAATATAAGGCCCAGAATTACCATGTAAGCTAACAGTTTCGTCTAAATTGAAGTTAATATCGCCACCGAGTTTGTATTTAGCAAAGGCGTATTTGATTGATCCGATAGCAACTTCATTTATTAGGGTTTTGTCACCTACTATCTCTGACACTTTGTCTTTGACTGTGTCAATAATATCAGCTGCTCTAGATACATTTCCGAGTCTGGAACTCATTTTTGTACCATCGGCGAATTTAACAGTTCCATTTGTTAGATGTGTCATGTTGCCTTTTAGTTCGGGGTTGAATTTCTCTGCTGCAGCATAAACAACACGCATATATTCTTTTTGGTCGTTACCCGTAATTAGATAACGATGATCAAAATTATAATCTGATTTTTCTAGCCAAATTACGCCTATATCTTTGGTCTCATAAGTTGGTAATCCTTGGCTAGTCACAAATACGCGAGTATGAAGATGTTTTGATTCATCGCCGCGGAATACTACTGCACCATTTGATTCTTCTAGATTGCCTAGTTTCAGCTGTTCTTTGACTACCTTTAATCCAATTGGTGCCGTTTCACTTTCTGGATAATATCGCATTGGTACGACGTCTATCATTTTATAAAATGCATCGAAATATTCATAACTCCATTGGCGTGCTTGCCAGTATATTTTGGCGAGATTAGAATCGTGGTCGTTGTATTCGTGGATTTTGTAGATTGATTTATTTAATTCATCTATTTGCGTGCGAGCATCGTCGTCTTGTTCGTAGTCACTCGCGCCTTTGACGTAACATTTGCTTATCCAGCGTGCTCTTTCGAATGTATCTGTGCTGATTTCTTCTAATTTTGTAGGATCATCGTTACTTAATGTTTTTTGAATTCCCCACATACATTTTGCTACATGTAAACCTACGTCGCCGCCAAAGCTGGTTCGTTGTAAATCTGCCCCACCTATTAACATCATGCGCGATACAATATCGCCATATATCGTTTGGTATAGATGCCCAGTATGTAATTCTTTGAAAGCGTTTGGACAGCTGTATTCAAATACGATTTTTTTGCCAGAAAAAGGCTTGTCTGGTCTAGTGTATATATGTCGGATTAGGGCTTTATCTGATAAACGAATATTGATAAATCCCGGACCAGCGATTGTTGTTTCTGAAATATCATCGTTGTTTGGAAAATTACTAATAATTTCATTTGCGATATCGCGTGGATTTTTGCCGATAGTTTTGGATAATTGCATGGCAATATTCGTTGAATAATCTCCAAATTTAGGATCAGTACGCTCGAATTTCACATCAGACTCTATATTAAATAGATTTTTGATATGTGATTTTAGCTGATCTGTAATTTGTTCCATACCGTTCATTATAACAGAGATAGTATGTGAAAATAAAAATAAAACACTTCTATAATAAAGTGTTTTATTTTTTGCAGTTCGTTTTTGTATTGACGAACATTTGCTACGACGCCCATCGTAGTTATTTGTGCAAGGGTGCTGTTTTTAGGATAAGGCATCCTCGTCTATATATTGTACTACAGTTGTGTTATAAACGCTATATATAGTGTATAATAATGTAAAAACTACAACAAAATATTATTTAAAATAATGTGTCTTGATTATTTTCTACCGAAAACAATGCAGTATCACCTATGGAAGTAACTATTTTGGCACTTACCTCATGTTGTTCTATTTTTTCGTTTTTTTCTTCCGTCTCTTCTGTTGGCTCTATAGGTTCATTTTCTAGAGTAAATTGATTACAGAGCTCTGGAATCATAAATTGTTCATGTTTCATATTTGCCCCCTGATTTATATTGATTACCATAAAA
>JAZRKC010000021.1:0-3281 GCA_045646155.1 Saccharimonas sp. (SeqCode) | reverse complement strand
TTATATTTATTTTTAAGTTTTTATTTGTGTTTACCTATATCGATACGCGGTTTACGATATATCAAGATACTAAAAATAGCCACCACGACACATACCGTAGTCGCGATATTTTGGTATTTTATTAGATTCATCACATGCTGTCTGCTCTGCTCGTCCAGTATTACCGCATAACTAAATGGACCGTATGTCAACATAACAGCCAAGGACGCAAAAACTAAACTGCCGACTAATCCATGATGTTTCGTAGTCATCCTCGGAGAGCGGATTAATACAATCAAAGCCGGTATTAATGTTAGAGAGACAGCGACTAAACTATTTAACGGTGGTTTCTCTACTATCACACCCGCATTTGCAACAATTGGTGTTAAAGTATCTGTCCATAAATCAGCAAGTAGAGCCCCAGCAGCCAACGACAAAGTGGCCATTCCCATATTGCGACGACTAATCCACGCCACCACAAACAAAATCGCAAAATATATACCAAGTACAGTCAAAAATACCATAACTATATTATATATCAGATTAAGCGCCTACGCGGTCTTTTTTGTGCTTACGCTTAGCATTTTGCTCTACGTATTCAATAATTGGTGTCGCAACATCTCGCCCTGTCACCTTTTCGATACCAAATCCTGGGCTAGCATTTACCTCTAAAACCAACGGACCACGACTAGAACGCATCAAATCAACACCTGCTACACTCAAGCCCATCGCTTTTGCAGCCCGAACTGCCATCTTGCGCTCCTCTGGGGTTAATTTTATAGCCATACCTTCCCCGCCTTTGTGTAGATTTGAACGAAAATCATCATCTAGACTTCGGCGCTTCATGCTAGCAACCACACGACTACCGACAACAAAAGCACGAATATCAGTACCTGCAGACTCTTTGATAAATTCCTGCAAAAGCACATTTGTACCGTCTTCGTTAGTCAAATAAAATGCCTGCAAAACAGATTTTGCCGCTTTTTTCGTCTCGGCTAAAACAACACCATTACCATGAGTACCTCTAGCTAACTTAATAATAACAGGCGTGCCGTCGATTTTTTCTATCAAATCATCGATATCTGTAGAATTGCGACTAAAAACCGTTCTAGGGATATCGACATTGTATTTTGCCAACAGCTGCATAGAGCGCAATTTATCACGACTACGATTTATAGCTATAGAACTAGATAGCGTATAAATACCTCGCATCTCGAGCTGACGTAACATTGCTGTGCCGTATTTCGTCATACTATTAGATATTCGTGGAATTATAGCGTCAAAATCGCTCAAATCTTCGCCACGATAGCTGACTGTTGGCTTATTTTTCTCGATACTAGCATAACAATCCCTATATTTCACTACAGTAACTTCATGACCTCGAGCTTCAGCTACTTCCTTTAGTCGCCTTGTTGAATAATTTCCTGGACCGTTTGACAAAATTACAATTTTCATACTTCCAAATCTCCGCGCTGATTATTTTTGTGATATTTCTCAAAGAATTTCTTGGGACTTATAGACAATTCCCTATTATATTTACCAAAACTAGGTCTTCTTTTTTTACGTTTAGTAGCGCTACGAGAAACATCAACGATAAAATTCCCTTCTAACAAACTTTTGCCTATTAATATAGGAAAATTATTTTTTGAACGATCAGACAAAGTGAAATCCCCTCTTATATGTCGACCACATATAGAGATATCTAACATTACAGCATATCTCAATTGTTTTGTTCCATTTGAGCTACGTATCGCCCTGGCGCTAAAATCAGTAGTTTTGTGACGAACTCCAGTGTAATATTCAGAATCTTTACTGAACAAAACAAAACTCAACTCACCATCTTTTGACATCTCTAATTCGCTAGCCCAAATCGATGACGAGTCAGCTCCTGTGTCAATTTTTGCCGGCACAATCAAATTATCCTCTGTTAGAATCTTTATGTATTCATCTCGACCGACAATAGTTGAATTCATTATTTTATCCTTTTTGTAATATAACAGTCTATCTTTTTATTATACAATTTTTATGCAAAAATGTAAATAACAACGCTCAATTTAGCACATTATTCATAATAATATGTTATAATAAAGATATAAGGTATTTGCACCCGTAGTTCAGTGGATTAGAATGCTTGGCTTCGAACCAAGTGGTCGCAGGTTCGAATCCTGCCGGGTGTACCATAGGGGAGTCAGAGTCATTCTCGGACTCTTTTTTGTTGTTCATAACAGAGTAAAGGATGCTCAAATCTTCCGTTCCAAATTTTCGCTCTAAAATATCGTAATGAAGCCCGTTCGGAAAAAGGATGTTTTGGAATGCTTGGCGAGCTTCCAACGGTGAATCCTTCCACATTTTGGCTGGCGTAGTGATAAAGTTGCAGACATACTCAATCGTATCCTCATTAAGCCTTTGGATACGCTCATATTTGTCTATGGCAGCCTCATATTCGCTTCTTTTGCTCCTTAAGTCCTTCGAGAAGCGTTCTTTCTCCTCGTAGCTGATTTTCTCATCCAGAAAAGCATCTAGGGTCTTATTTAGCTTTGAATCTATTTCCGATATCTCTTTTCTGCATTTAGCTAGATCTTTATTTGTGTCGGCTAGTTTTCGTGAAGCAGTTCGTTTAATAATCTCTTTAAAAAGCTTTACTGTACTTTCTTTTGGAGTTATCTCGTCTAGGAATTCGAGAAACGATTCATGAAGCTCGGATATAGAAATTGAACCATGTCCTTTTGTTGTGCAATGATATCTAGGCGACTTCTTGCCACTACCGTTGACTGGGGCGCTGGCTCTAATCGGTATGCCACATTTACCACAAATCAAAGTTCGTTTAAGTGGGTACATGTTGTTATCACTTGGTATGAGGACTCGTTTTTCGCCATTTAGAATGCGCTGGTTCTTATTGTAGATATCTAATGAAACAATTCCATCAAAATCATAGAGCTTAACTAATTCGCCATCGAGAGTCCTTTTAGACGAATTGTAGCCCGCATATGCCGTTTGAGTGAGTATCCTGTGTATAGTTTTGATATCGAACGATTTTCCGTTCTTATTAGTGATTTCTAGCTTTTCAGATAGGCGCACTAAATCAGCTTCGCCAATATCACCTTCCGAAAACCTTCGTATAAGGAAAGCTATTTTATCGCCAATTTCATTCGTATAGTCTTTTTCTAGCGTATTGTGATATCTGCGTCCACGACTCGTATCGCCAACATAGACACGCTTGAGTTTTAGTCCAATGGGAGCTTGCGACATCCACCAGCCCTCTTTAGACAAGAACCCCATATTGTCTTTGACGATTCGTCCTT
>JAZRKC010000020.1:0-2052 GCA_045646155.1 Saccharimonas sp. (SeqCode) | reverse complement strand
TTATAAACTTTTTAATTTCTGAAGTAGATAGGGAACTGTTGTTTTTATCTCTACGGCCATATCTGTTAAATTGCATATCTCTAGCAGTCCGTATTTTAGCGTAAGCGTCTTTCTGTTGTATTTCTAACGACGTATTATCTTGGAGCAATTTATTAGTAGATACCTTTGGAACAGTAATAGTCATATCTATTCTGTCCATTAAAGGACCGGACAACTTCTTTTGATAGTTTAGGATTTGTATGCTACTGCAAATACATTCATGATCAGGATCTCCGTAAAAACCGCAAGGGCAGGGGTTCATAGTTGCGACAAGCATAAAGTCTGCTGGATAAGATGCGCGTCCATTTGACCTAACAATTGATATTCTACGGTCTTCTAAGGGCTGTCTGAGCGATTCTAGTACGCTTCTTGGATATTCTGGTATCTCATCAAGGAATAACACGCCTAAATGCGACAAGCTTATTTCTCCGGGTTTTGGTTTGCTTCCTCCTCCGACTATGGATACTAAGCTGGCGGTATGATGAGGTGATCTAAATGGGCGCCTATAGACGATATCCTCTATTGATTCGTTAGCTAAACTATGAATTTTTGTAGCCGCTACTATTTCTTCGTCGCTTAATGGAGGTAATAGATTTACAAGAGCCTTCGCTAACATAGTTTTACCGGCTCCTGGAGTGCCAGACATCAATATATTATGGTGTCCAGCTGCTGCTATGATGAGCGCGCGTTTAGCGGTTTCTTGGCCGAAGATATCGTCTAATTTAGGACTATCTACGCTATTAGCATCAGTGACAGTGAGAATATTCTCTGTATTGTTGACTATCTTCTTTTCGCCTTTTAAATGTAAATATAGTGATTTTAAATCTTTTACGCCAATAATTTCTAAATCAGATATAAGGGAAGCTTGTTTAATATTTATTTCAGGTATATATAGCTTACTGAAGCCATTTTTTTTGGCTACTTCAGCTATAGTTATTACGCCTGCTATAGGCCTTAATTCTCCGCTTAGAGATAATTCTCCTGCAAATACAGCATCCGATAGCTCTGACTGCTGTAATTGGCCGCTAGAAGCTAATATTGCCAATGCAATAGGCAAGTCATAAGAGGTGCCATCTTTGGGCAGCTCTGCGGGCGCTAGATTGATAGTAATCTTTTTTGATGGATATTCTAACAGGGAATTATTGATAGCGCTTTTAACGCGCTCTTTTGCTTCATCTATTGTTTTATTACCTAGTCCAACAATCTGTAATCCAGGTAATCCTTTTGATGCGTCTCCTTCCACTTCTATTAGATGACCCTCATATCCAATAGGAGCGACTGTTATTACTTTCTTTACATTTCCCATAGTTATTAATAGTTAAGCATATAGATTTTTTTATGTAAATATGCTAAAATAATAGAGGTCGTATGGGGCTGATATAGTTTTCGACGATTGGAATTTAACATGATATTTTGCGAGTCGATTTTACGCGTTAAGTAATTTAATAAATGCAAAATCTTTTGCAAGTAAAGTAGCAAGCCTTTTCCAGGTTCGCAGCTTTGCACCAGTTGCTGCTTAATTTAGCAACCATTTCTATATGCGAGGCGATATAGTATATAGAGGTGTCATATTTTAATCGCTTGCTATTAATGTGGAAGTAGCACATTAATAGGACTCATTATCTACGTAACGAATGTTTATTTTTGGTTACTTTTTTATTAAACATTAGTTATAAAAAGATAAAAGTAACTACACTCGTAGACGAATATTATGTAACCAATTGGACCCGAGGGCGGTACTCGGCAGCTCCACCAGAAATATTTTTTATATTGACATCAAAAAAACAAGCACCTGCGAGTAGTGCTTGTTTTTTATGTGGAGTTTTCAAATTCTGTTTGTTTTTGGTTCCTGTATAATTTTTTTATTCAGGAACTACCCCTATAATATTCCTAAATTGCGCTTATGTCAATAGATTTTTTATAAAAATATAAGTAAAAAATACTACAGAAATGCCAATGAATCATATTCACACTGTAGGGTTTATAGCGTAAAGATATTTAAAATTATTTTAT
>JAZRKC010000019.1:0-3619 GCA_045646155.1 Saccharimonas sp. (SeqCode) | reverse complement strand
GAACGATTTTCAAAATACATATGTTTATTTTAGCAATTTTTATAAATTTGAGACAGCGTATAATATATATTGATGTTTTATTATGAAGTAGCGCCTACGAAAATTATCCGAGCAAACGCTCATTCTTTTACTTATGAAAGTGAAAGTAAATTAAACATAGGCCAGTTAGTTACTATTACTATAGGAAATAAAAAAGCAACTGGCATAATCATATCTACCACAAAAAAACCGACATACACCACAAAACACATAACAACCGTGCTAGAGTATCCTCCATTACCTATAGAATTAATAAAAACTATCCTATGGACTAGCGAATATTATAATTCTCACCTCGCAAACACTCTACAAACAGCACTTCCTGCTGGCATAACAAAGAAACGACGCAACAAGCAGCTGACTAGTTATCATCCAAATAGAGTTAAAAAAGATATAGTTTTGACTACCGATCAAAAAAAAGCGATAGATTCTATTATAGAATCAAAACCAGGTACAGTTTTACTTCACGGCGTCACTGGAAGTGGAAAAACTGCCGTATACATAAATATAGCAAAAAACATGATAGCCTCTGGTAAATCAGTTATATTATTAGTTCCAGAAATTAGTCTAACGTCACAATTGGTCGCGGAATTTAATCAGCACTTTGACAACATAATACTGACACATTCAAAGCAAACAGAATCAGAAAGACATATATCATGGACGCGCGCGCTAACTAGTAATAAGCCGATGATAGTGATTGGCCCTAGATCAGCTCTTTTTATGCCTCTTTCAAAAATTGGAGTGATCATAATAGACGAAGCACACGAACCATCATACAAACAAGATAAATCCCCCAAGTATTCATCACTTAGAGTTGCAAGCGTATTAGCTAATTTTCATAAAGCAAAAGTAATACAAGGTTCCGCTACACCTCTCGTATCTGAGTATTACTTAGCTAAGCATATGAACCAGCCAATCATAAAAATGTACAATAAAGCTGTTCAGGACGTAAAACCTCCGGAGATATCCCTTGTAGATATGACAAAACGAGGAAATTTCTCTAGCCATAGGTTTATATCAGACATACTGAACAATAAAATTACTCAAGCTCTACAAGATAAAAAACAAGTTATTATTTTTCACAACAGACGAGGAAGTGCCAACATTACACTCTGCAAAGACTGTGGATGGTCCGCTAACTGCCCGCAATGCTTCATACCACTAACCTTACATGCCGACGCGCATTATTTAAAATGCCACATCTGCAATGCTCAAGAAAAAATCATGACACATTGCCCACTATGCTCAAGTGTAGATATAATACACAAAGGTATCGGCACTAAACTAATTGAAAGCGAACTACGAAAAATCTTTCCAAATGCCAAAATAATGCGCTTTGACAGAGACAATGACGAAAGTTTAAATCAGAATTATCAAAAAATATACGATGGTGATATAGATATAATAATAGGCACACAAATTGTAGCTAAAGGACTAGATCTACCAAACGTTCAGGTTGTAGGTATTATACAGGCAGACACTGGAATCACTCTCCCTGATTTTATGGCATCGGAGCGCACCTTTCAACTAATATCTCAATCTATCGGCAGAATTGGACGCACAGATAGTAATACTTACGCTGTAATACAGACTTACAAACCCGATGTTTTCTCTATCCAGTGCGCCATAAAACAAGACTATACCACGTTCTATAAACAAACCATAGCTAATCGCAAGCGCGCGCTCTTTCCTCCTTTTACGTATTTATTGAAATTAACTTGCATTTACAAAACGCAAGCATCGGCAATAAAAAACTCAAAAATAATGGCTGCAAAAATCCAACAATCATTTTCAGATATATCCATATTCGGACCATCTCCATCCTTTTATGAACGTCAAAAAGATACTTACCGCTGGCAAATTATTATTAAATCACCAACACGCAAAAAAATACAAGAAATTATAAAAATCTTACCTGCTCAACACTGGCAATATGACATCGACCCTATGACTCTGTTATAATAATATAAGTGAAAAAAGAAGATATAATTACCCTACCAAATCCCCATTTACGAGAAAAATCAGAGAGAATACATGTAATCTCGGATGACGTACGTAAACTGATAAAAGACATGACCGACGCTAGTATCGACTGGGAGAGCTCTCGTCCGCATGAAATAAGTGCAGCTTTGGCGGCTATTCAGATAGATAAAGCATTTCGTGTCGTTATTGTTCGTGCCGATTTCGAAGATAAAGGAGTTAAAGAATTTATACCTCTTATTAATCCAGAAATCGTCAAACGCGAAGGTGCTATCATTGAAGATTACGAAGGCTGTTTAAGTGTACGAAATTTTTATGGCAAAGTACCTCGTCATGAAAAAATACGAGTAAAAGCTTTAAGTATCGACGGAAAGGAAATACGCATTAAAGCCGAGGGATTTCTAGCTCGCGTGCTTCAGCATGAAATCGATCACACAAACGGAATAGTATTCGTTGACCACATAAAAGATAGCCCTGATGCTTTTTATAGATTAAATAAAGAAGGAGAGCTTGATCCGCTCGATTACGATAAATATGTCAAAGACAACAAAGAACTCTGGGACTAAATTTCCTCCGATAGTATTTTTCGGCACAGAAAAGCATAGTTTAATAACACTAAAGGCTTTGGTTGATGCTAATTTTCCAGTATCTATGGTTATTACAAAACCAGATAGACGAAAAAAACGTAGTAACAAGACGGAATCACCAGCTGTAAAAACATATGCTATAAATCACGGTATAAAAGTATTACAACCGAAAAAAATATCAGAAATATCATCGGAAATATCCGCCCTAAATAACCCAATAGGAGTCCTAGTAAGTTACGGCAAAATAATACCGCAAAGTATTATAGATCTATTCCAGCCAGGTATTATTAATATTCATCCATCTTTACTGCCAAAATATAGAGGACCTTCCCCAATAGAATCGGCTATAGCAAATCGGGACAACAAAACTGGCGTATCTATAATAAAAATAGAAAAAAACATGGATAGCGGTCCAATATATACACAAGTACCCTTTTTACTAGACGGTAACGAATCAAAACTAGACTTATATGACAAATTATTTAAATTAGGCACTGATTTGTTAATTATGAATATAGAAAAAATAGCAAATTCAAGCCTAAAGCCTATAAAACAAGATAGTAGCGAAGCAACTTATTGCAATCTTCTGACAAAAGAAGATGGGATGTTAGATTTATCAAAATTAACACCAGGAGAGGCTGAAGCAAAGATACGCGCATATCTAGGCTTTCCAAAAACTCGGTTAAATATTGATAGATATAATTTAATAGTCACAAAAGCACACGGTGTAATGACTAAAAAAACAGCCTTAGATCTCCCTTGTCGTAACGGCGCCTTCTTAAGTATCGACGAATTAATCGCCCCTAGTGGAAAAACTATGAGCGGAGATGATTTTATTCGTGGATATTTAAAATAAATAATTTTACGATTCTAATATAGCATCTCTATTAGCAATAGTCTCATCTCTTAGTTCTTGGATGGTTTCCATAACAACATCACGATAATTTGGGCAATTTATATTTAGCCATTTCACCGAAGCATATTCTAAATTAACAAGTCGGATCGTAGCC
>JAZRKC010000018.1:0-2688 GCA_045646155.1 Saccharimonas sp. (SeqCode) | reverse complement strand
CTCACAGAACGACATGGCTACGATCCGACTTAGTCATTGCAAAAATCATGGCTGATTTAGATTCCACAGAAGTAAAATAGCGTACATCCGATATACGAGAGTGGATCTTTGAAGCTGTGGATAAGATTGGTGCTCCTATGTAGTATATCAGCAGGGAACTTGGGTCTGCAGATGATCCCCCTGTAATGAAAATACACGACTATCAAGTACCCATACCAGCAGACTTATAGATATTAGATGGTGTAGCATTTAGCGAAACACCACATGGTCCCTGGGTTCCTATGAGTACTATGACTAGTATATTTAAAGATAAACGTAGGCCTCATCCTGTGCCTATGGTTCACGCAGAGATTAAACACGATCCTGCTAACTTAGCTATACCAGAGCCTGCTGTAATAGAGCATGGGCCTGCTCTACCTCCACCTCCGCATCAACCTATGATGTATAAGATGCCTACTTCACAACATCAACTATACACAGTTAATGGTATGAAGTATTTACACAGACAGCTTACAGGATTAGAAAAGCCTGAATATTTTGTTAAGCCTGGGTGGATTGTTACAAATAAGAAGCATGGTTTCATTAAACTGGCCTACAAAGCGATAGCTGTAGATGAACGAGGTTATCCTCTTATTCCTGACCTCACATCTTATCAAGAAGCAATATATTGGTATGTTGTAATGAAGCTTACATTCCCAAAGTTTATGTCTGGTAAGCTTACTACAAGTAGTTCTAAGTATGCTTAGAAATATGCGCAATAGACATACTACTATACACAGCAGCAATGGAACTTCTATAGAAACCAAGCATATGCAGAAGCTATGATGCCTACTGCAGATGATATGCAGAATATAAAGAATGATTGGAATAAGCTGATTCCTGATTGGGATGGAGACGATACATTCTTTAAGAATATAAACAAAGAACAACTGACATATAACGACTACTATTATGGATATTAACGATAACCTTCAACAAATAAACACCTTTGTAAAAGGCATGAATACCGACGTGTCTGACATGTTGATGGATAGTAGTCAGTATCGGTATGCAGAAAATGTAAGACTTGTTACTAATACAGATAGTAATAGCGGAGAGCTTAGACTTATAGAAGGTACAGAGGCATTTTTTACAGAAAACATTCCTTGGGAAAAAATAATAACAATGACATCGGTACGCGACTATATTGTTATTATTGGAGAAACAAGATACGAACAAAATAAAACTATATCTATTTTTACAAACAATACAAAATCAGACGCAGGCTGGATATGTATAGCCAAAGATCTTCCGTACGAAGAATTTGTACAAAATGGTGAAGAAGAGCCGCATTTTAGTACAGTATTGAGATGGGAATCTGATAATAATATAAAATTATATATAGCTGATGGTATACATACTATAATATGTTTAAATATAACGCAAAGTTATATAAAAGACGGTTACACAGAAATTACAGACCTCACGCCTTATTCTAGTGCTCCTTTGTCTGCCCCGCAAGTAGAAATAGTGTCCGGAGGACAACTTAAATCTGCTAGAGTTTAGTATGCATATAGAATGTATAATCTGGGAGAACCAGCTACAAAAATGTCTCCGCTTAGTAAAATATATTCTCTATATAAAGGAGACAATATGGGATTTCACCAAGAAGATCCTACAGATAAAGCCGCACAGATATCTATAGAATCGCAACTGGATTTTGAAAGAATTTAGATATATAGAATAACATATGTAATATTAGGATAGGTTCCGCAGGTTGATATAGTATACGATGGAGATTATATAAGTACGTTTATGGACAGAGGTTCGTCACAGTCTACTATAACAATTGAGGAGTTTGTATCTTCGTTAGAGTCTTAGATAGTGCCAAAAATAATAGAATCCAAAAATGATTATTTGTTTGCAGCAAATCTTTCTTATAAACAAGATCAATACGATAAACAGTTAGATGGTTTGGATTTTAGATCATATAGTACTGGAGATTTAAAAGTTATACACCAAGCTGACGAATATGCATCTGGGGAATATATAAAAGAAGACATGTATTCACATAACACCTAGTATGACAATCGTGAAGATCATGGAAATCCCAAATACAATATAACAAATTGGTTAAAACCTACTGATGCAAATAGGCTTTCTGTAGGAGGAGACGGCCCTATCGTTTCTTGGAAGTATAAGATAAAAAAAGCATTATTCGATGAAAATAATACAGCGTATAGTTCCGACACAGACTTTAAAGAAATAGAAAAAGGAACATTATAGTCGTTAAAGCGTGGCGAAGTGTATAGATATGGAATAATATTGTATAGCCAAGAAGGAGTTGCGTCTTCTGTAAAATGGGTTGCAGATATAATGATTCCTGATGGAGACCCTGACGAATATGATCCAAATTCTCAGTATTTTCCACAAGACAATGTGCACGGTACCGGATAGTCAAACAAATTCACTAGACCAAATTTGCCAACTGGATATGTTGATATAGGTACGTATTTTAGCAATATCCAGTATTTGGCAAATAATAAATATGGCTGGATTATAAGTCTTATAGGTATAGAATTTTCTGTGGACTGTAGAAATATTCCAAATTGCTCCGGCTATGAAATAGTAAGATGTAAAAAATCTTTTGCCGATTCTTTTACACTAACGCAAGGGATAGTAGGTTTTACTGATAAGACGGATGGAAAT
>JAZRKC010000017.1:0-12394 GCA_045646155.1 Saccharimonas sp. (SeqCode) | reverse complement strand
TGGCCTCCGACTTACCTTCCGCATTATCTGTTACGGAAAGCATATACCCACCATCTTTATTCTTTGGGTCTTTTTTCAATTCAATAAGAATCAGTTTGTTTTCTGGCGCAGAATCGTTCCCAGTGCTAGCCGGTGATAAAGTTAGTTATATAGGCAAATTTACTCCAGAAGTACCTATCACTCCTGATTGCATTTACAATGTATATAACGATATTGCTAATAGCAGATTACTTACTCATGTAGAGATAGATTATCCAGACCCTATATATGATAGCAAAACGTTGCAAGAAATTTCAGATAAAGCGTATACTTTCACAGGTCTGCTCGTTCCGAATTCTACAAACGACATCATAGACATAGTCAACAACGACGATTTCGAAAAAGAATTCTTTGTAAAAGACGAATCTGTCTTCTGTCATTACGTAGCAATTACCGAAAGTCACCCCAAAAAATAGTTGAGTTCCATTGTTGCAGCAGTCCATAATGGATATTTTTAGGCTAGTTAGCCTCTTTTTGTTAAATTAGTATTTATTCTTTTGATTATTTTTGCTAGTATATTCAGCAGGGTGGAAACTGCTCAACCATACAACACCCTATGGATGCCATCCATAGCCTCGTTGAATAAACGAGATAAAAAAATGGCCATGTTCTGCGTCAAGAAAGTAGTCTGCAAGACGAACCCTTCAATACATTCTATGACGACTCTTTGTCTAAATGGAAGCGGACAAGATATGAACATGAAGAAACCACAAGAGTATACTTTGGAGTATATTGTCACTGGCAAACTCCTATAGTCAGGCGAATGGCCAGGGAAATGATGGGGGTTATTTCTGCAAGCCAATATACTCGCGGGCACATTAGTAGTTCTGGTGGTGGATACAGACCTGGATATGTCTTTAAACTGTCCACTTTTCATTTGCTATAATATAAATTATGAATATACAGAAAAACGTCCCTTTAAAAGATTTCAGCACAATGAAACTAGGTGGCGTCGCTCATGAGATTTCTGAAGCGAAATCAATCGATGAAGTTATCGAACTTACAAAACACGCCCGAGAAAATAACTTACCATTTTATATACTTGGCGGAGGTAGTAATACTCTAATTCACGACGAAGGGTTTGCTGGAATAGTAATACTTAATCGAATACCCGGATTTGAAATCATAAATGAAACAGACCAAGATGCTACTATAAAAATTGGCGCCGGAGAAACATGGGATGACGTTGTCAAAAAGACAACAGATTTAAATCTATCCGGTATCGAATGTATGTCATTTATACCAGGAACTGCCGGTGCCGCACCTGTTCAAAATATTGGCGCATATGGACAAGAAATTTCTGATACTTTGGTATCTCTCGAAGCTTATGACACGAAAACCGATACTATCGTTACCCTAACAAATAACGATTGTGAGTTTTCTTATAGACATAGTATTTTTAGAGGTAGTGAAGCTAGACGTTATATCATAGTCAATATAACTATCAATCTCAAAAAATCCGCACCTAAACAACCTTTTTATCAAGCAATTCAAGATTATCTGGACAAAAATAACATAAAAGAATACACGCCTTCTATGCTGCGTGAAATCATAATAAATATTCGCAAAAACAAACTACCAGATCCAAAAGTATTGCCAAATACTGGCTCGTTTTTCAAAAACGCCATTGTTTCAAAACAAATCGTCGACAACATTACATCCGAATACCCAGACGCACCTATACACAAAATATCAGACAATCAATTCAAAGTACCGACTGGGTGGCTTATTGAAAAAACAGGCCTAAAAGGGTTAGAATTTAATGGTATGCGTGTATACGAAAAAAACGCGTTAGTTTTGATAAACTCGAGTGCTAAATGTTTTTCTGACTTACTAGCAGCCCGAAATCATATAATTTCCGCTGTTTATGACAAATTTAATATAACAATAGAGCAAGAACCTCTAGAAATGCCTATAAAATAACAAAAAGGACATATATGCTAAGACAATCTAAATTAAAAGGTTTTACCATCGTAGAGCTTATCGTCATTATTGCAACTGCGATCACACTAGTGTCAATAACAGTAGTTACTTATGGAAAAATTCAAAAACGCGCAACATCGGTAGCTAACAAAGAAATAGCCTCTCAAATCAAGCACAAAATCGAAGCTTGGAAAACAGTCCATAACAGTTATCCTACGGAAACAGATGTCATGAGTGGTCTAGAAATCAAAGACGCCAAAGAAATAAAAATAGATTCTGATGTTTTGCAAAAAATCGCACTATCTAACAGTGCTGACAAAAACAAGCCAATCAGATTAAATAAATGCGAAACAAACAAAACTATCACCGGCTACAAAATTAGTTGGTACGATGGCAAGAAAGATATAGCATTATCAAGCCCAAGCGACTTAATGATAGTAGGCAAATGCTAAAAGGTTTGTTTTAGACTTTTTGCAAATTCTACAACTTCGCTGTGTATTTTTTCTAACATTTCATTATCGTTGCGATTGTCAATTGCCCGCTTCATCCAATCGGCAATTTTTATCATGCCATTTTCTGTAGCTCCGCGTGTAGTTATTGCAGGTGTGCCAATGCGAATACCACTTGGGCTATACATAGGCAATTTGTCATCAGGAATAGAATTAGCGTTTACAGTCATACCGATTGCATCTAATATACGTTCTGTCTCTTTGCCATCAATACCAAAACTCTCGTAGATATTCACCAAAATCAAATGATTTGACGTACCGCCCGTAACTAGTTTAAACCCACGTTTCTTTAGCTCATCTGCCAATACTTTCGCATTATTAACAACTTGCTTGGCGTATTGACAAAATTCAGGTTGCAAAGCCTCACCAAAACATACCGCCTTGGCGCAAATAGTATTCATATGAGGACCACCCTGCGAGCCAGGAAATACAGCTCTGTCAATCAGAGTTGGTAGATTTTCAATAGTTTTTTCTGGAGCTTTCAACGGATTAGAAACAGTTCCTCGCGTCAAAATCAACCCTCCACGTGGACCTCGCAAGGTCTTGTGTGTAGTGGTTGTCATAACATGAAATCCAGCATCAAGTGGATTGCGCATAACACCGCCTGCTATCAATCCAGCGATATGAGACATATCAGCCATCAATACAGCATTAACTTCGTTGCCGATTTTTACAAATCTATCGTAGTCTAATTCTCTAGGATAAGCGCTAAATCCAGCCAAAATAATCTTTGGTTTGTGTTCATGAGCTAATCTTCTAAGCTCTTCGTAGTCAATCTCTCCTGTTTCTGTATCAGCCATTTTGTAACGAACGAAATTATATAATTTAGCGCTACGAGTAACTGGCGCACCATGGGTTAAATGACCGCCATGAGATAAATCCATAGCCAAAATCGTATCGCCAGGCTCACACCAGGCACTATAAACTGCCTCATTTGCTGGCGCTCCACTATGAGGCTGAACATTTGCATGATCAGCATGAAATAGCTCTTTTGCTCGATTAATTGCAAGCTCTTCTAACTTGTCGGTAAATTCTTGACCACCATAATATCGCTTACCAGGATAGCCTTCGCTATATTTATTAGTAAAAACACTACCTAGCGCCTCTAAAACGTCTTTGCTAACATAATTTTCACTTGGGATTAATTCAATTCCATCTTGCTGACGCTTAGTCTCGCCTATAATCAAACTGGCAACTTCTTTATCTTTCATCAGCTATCTCCTTGGTTAATTATTCCCTTTTATCTCCATTATTATACTATATTTTTTATATTGACGTTATATCAAATGTGATATAACATAAATAGTATGACAACAGCAAAATATCTCAAACATATTGGAGCTTTAATCCAAAAAACTCGTCAAGCTAGAGGTATGACTCAGGCAGAATTAGCGAGTAAATTAGAAACAAGCCAAAGCGCTATAAACCGTATAGAAAAAGGTGGACAAAATATCAGTCTAGAGATGATTGCTAGAATCGGAGAAGTCTTATCTAGTGAAATAGTTCGCCTAAATAGCTCCAGCAAGACTAATTTTCTCATCGACGGAGGGCATAGCCTACACGGAGAAATAGAAGTCAAAACAAGCAAAAACGCTGCTGTTGGGCTACTCTGCGCATCTTTGCTAAACAAAGGTAAAACAACTTTGCGTCACGTCGCTCGTATCGAGGAAGTGAATCGTATCGTTGAAGTATTGGATAGTATCGGTGTGAAATGTAAGTGGCTAGAAAACAATGATTTAGAAATTACCCCTCCCAAAAAATTACAGTTAGAAAATATGAATATAGAGGCCGCAAAGCGTACCCGCACAGTCATTATGTTTTTGGGACCGCTTTTGCATCAATTTAATTCATTTTGGCTACCTTTTGCTGGAGGATGCAGTCTCGGAACACGTACAGTTGAGCCTCATTTAAACGGATTATCCGCTTTTGGCTTAGAAGTAACTGCAACATCCGATAGATACATAGCAACTGTCAATAAAAAACAAAACGTTAAATCAATTATACTGACCGAGCGTGGAGATACCGTCACAGAAAACGTCATCATGGCGGCAGCACTACACCCAGGAGAAACCATAATACGCAATGCTAGTCCAAATTACATGGTGCAAGATGTTTGTTTCTATTTGCAGAAGCTTGGCGTCAAAATCGAAGGTATTGGAACTACTACATTACGCATTCACGGCATGAAATCAATCAACAAAAATATCGAGTATTTCCCAAGCGAAGACCCTATAGAGGCAATGAGTTTTATCGCTGCCGGAATTGTGACTAACTCCGAAATTAAGATTAAACGCGTGCCGATAGAATTTATGGAGCTAGAATTAGCCACACTATCAAACATGGGGCTAAAATATATTCAATCTGACGAATATCTAGCACACAACAAAAAGACCCGTCTAGTTGATATAGAACTTAAAAAATCATCGCTACACGCACCAAAAGACAAAATTCATGCATTACCATTTCCGGGTATAAATATGGATAACCTGCCATTTTTAGGCTTGATAGCTACCGTAGCTAAAGGAAGAACATTAATTCACGACTGGAGCTACGAAAATCGTGCTATCTACTTTACTGAATTATCGAAACTAAATGCCAAAATCGAAATGGTCGACCCGCACCGCGTCTATATATCTGGCCCTACTCGCTGGAAACCGGCCGACATCACAGCGCCGTCAGCCCTAAGACCTAGCGTGGTTATATTACTAGCCATGCTCGCATCACCAGGAAAATCAGTTTTGCGCGATGTTTATAGTATAAATCGAGGCTACGAAGATATCGCCAATAGATTAAATTCATTAGGCGCACGAATAGAGACTACTTGGGAATAAATAGACCCAACAAAATACCACCCTATAGGGTGGTATTTTTATTGCCATTAGAATCTATTTTTCGTCGACAATTTCACCTTCTACAGGTTCGTCTTTGTCAGATTTTTTATCATCAGATTCCGATTTAGCTTCTTCGCTAGCTTGTTGATACATCTTTGTTCCGATTGGCATGATAGCATCGCTCAAAGCTTTCATAGCAGACTCAATCTCATCTTTATCTGTTGCATCTTTGTGCTTTTCTGCCTCGGCAACAGCATCTTCGATAATCTTTTTATCTTCATCAGAAATCTTGTCTTTGTATTCATCTGGCATCTTTTTTGCATTATAGATTGCGTTTTCTAGCTGATTTTTGGCGTCTATAGTTTCACGTTTCTTTCTGTCCTCATCAGCATGCAATTCTGCCTCTTTTTGAGCCTTTTCGATATCTTCTTTGCTCATATTTCCAGAATTCTGGATAGTAATAGATTGCTCTTTTCCAGTACCTTTATCCTTTGCGGTGACATTCAAGATACCATTTGCGTCAATATTAAAGGTAACTTCAATCTGAGGAATACCTCGAGGAGCTGGAGCAATTCCGTCCAATACAAATCTACCTAATGATTTATTGTCTGCAGCAAATTCACGCTCGCCCTGCAAAACATGTATTTCAACCTGAGGCTGATTATCGCTAGCAGTCGAGAATACTTCACTCTTTGATGTAGGGACTGTCGTGTTTCGGTCAATAAGTTTCGTAGAAACACCGCCCATAGTCTCGATACCAAGAGACAATGGGGTCACATCTAGTAACAGAACATCTTTGACATCTCCTGCAAGAACACCCCCCTGAATTGCAGCACCGATTGCAACAACTTCATCTGGGTTAACGCCTTGCATAGGATCTTTGCCAAAGAAATTCTTTACACGCTCGACAACAGCTGGCATACGAGTCATACCACCAACCATAACGACATTAGCAATATCATTTTTGCTCAATTTTGCATCCGCAAGAGCTCGCTCAATTGGACCATCCAAGCGACTCAACAAATCTTTGACTAAATCTTCTAGCTTAGCACGTGTGATTGTTAGCTCAAAATGTTTTGGACCATCAGCATCGGCAGTGATAAATGGAATATTTACCTCATATTCTGTTGTGCTTGATAGCTCTTTTTTGGCCTTTTCTGCTTCATCTTTTAGGCGCTGCATAGCTGCATTATCTTTGCGCAAATCTATACCATCAGACTTCTTAAATTCATCTAGGAAATAATTTACAATTGCGTTATCGAAATCTTCACCACCTAAATGTGTATCACCATTAGTTGATTTAACTTCAAAGACACCATCGCCTAACTCTAGAATAGAGACGTCAAATGTACCACCACCTAAGTCAAATACAACTATAGTTTCATCTTTGCCTTTTTCTAGACCGTACGCCAAAGCTGCAGCAGTTGGCTCGTTAATAATTCGCTTAACTTCTAGGCCAGCAATTTTTCCAGCGTCTTTCGTAGCTTGGCGCTGTGAGTCATCAAAGTATGCAGGAACTGTAATAACTGCCTCTGTAACCTTGTCGCCTAAAAATGCTTCAGCGTCAGCCTTGATTTTTGACAGAATCATTGCAGAAACTTCTTCTGGAGCATATTCCTTGCCATCCATTTCTACAGCAACACCGGCGCCTTTTTTGACGATTTTGTATGGCATAATATCTAAGTCTTTTTGCACTTCTTTGTCGTTAAATTTACGACCTATCAATCGTTTAACGCCGTAAATAGTGTTTTTTGGGTTAGTAACACGCTGACGTTGCGCTACTTGACCGACTAGTCGTTCGCCTTTTTTATTAATAGCAACAACACTAGGAGTTGTGCGTACACCCTCGGCATTGGTAATAACTTCTGGTTTACCAGCAACCATATAAGCGAAGGCGCTGTTAGTCGTACCTAGGTCTATACCGATGATTTTTCCCATCTTTTTCCTTTCATTATTTATATATTATATATCTGAACCTATTCTAGCACTCTACATACAAGACTGCCAATATCTCTAGTATATATAAATTAGCACTCTAGTGTCAAGAGTGCTAATCAGTTTATTTTAACTTTTAGATTATTTACGTGTAACTTTTACCATAGAATGACGAATTGGCATACCGTCTAAAGTATATCCGGCCTGCAATTCCTCGGAAATAACTTCTGTGTCACCATCAGCCTCTTCATCAAATTGAACTGCCTGATGTAATTCTGGATCAAAAGTCACCCCAGGTTTGGCGTCGATTTTTTTAATACCCATATTTGATAACGCAACCTCGAGTTGCTTTATCATTCCAGACACGCCTTTTGCCCAAGCATTGTCTGCGATATCTTGTGGGATATTTACAACTGCACGCTCTATCGTATCAACTACTGGTAGTATTTTTAAAGCAGTCTTGGTTTCTCCGTTTTTCATTGCCTGTTGTTTTTCGCCATCAACTCGCTTACGAAAATTCTCAAAATCCGCCCTAGTGCGCTGCAAATCGTTCGTCAATTCATCTATTTTTTTCTGCAAATCTACGCTTTCGTCTTCTTTTTTCTTTGCTTTTGCCATTATCAAACTCCCCCTATTAATATTTACAAGATGTCTTCTAGCATTTCTCCAGTACGACGCACCAACGCCATCGTACGAGCGTAATTTTGTCTAGTCGGACCAATTATACCGATATAGCTTTTATTGCTATATGGCGAACAAAATTTACTAATAATCAATGTTGCGCCACTACTTTTGCCTATAGGATTTTCGCTGCCTATAAACACATTCAAAGGCTGATTTGGCTCTGCCTCTAGTAGCCATGGCTCAATATTATCTATCAGTTGCGCTACAGATTGCACGTGTCCTCCAGACAAAAATTCAGGCTGACTAAACAACTGCGTCATACCATTTGTATATAAATGACCACCGAACAATGCAAAACCAAAGTTTCCCGTCAATTCGACCAAATTATCAACTGCATTTCTAATTATTCGGTCTGATTTATCAATATACGAATTAGCATGTGCTTCAATTGCGTGAGTGCCTCTGTCGATACCACTTGGCAATTCCGTCATCTGTGCATCGGTAATATTGTTGACATATAATCTATAGCCTTTGTCGGTAGGAATACGTCCCGCACTGGTATGTGGTGCTGTTATATAGCCCATTTCTTCTAGCCGAGCCATCTCGGAACGTATAGTTGCGCTACTCACACCAAAAAGCTTCGCCAAGGTAACGCTACCAACTGGCGCCGCAATTTCAGCGTGCTGTTCAACTATTGCCGAAAGTATTGCTTTTTGACGATCTGTCATACTTTCATTATAGCAGATTTTTAGCACTCTTGCAATGTGAGTGCTAAAGTTCTACCGTAAAACACCAATATTTCAGATAAATATCCAAAAACTTTATTTTTCTACATATTTCTGTTATTATATATCTATGGTCTTATCGTCTAACGGTTAGGACATCAGGTTCTCATCCTGACAATCCGGGTTCGATTCCCGGTAAGATCACCACAGGTGATTTGGCCTGTTTTTACGCCTGAAATTAGAGTTTGAAACGGTTCTTTATATCTGTAAAGGACCGTTTTTTGTTGGTTAATTTCGAGGTTCAAGAATATTTTTCGGGCCAAAAGGTCCATTTGAAGCATATCGGCCGCTCTCATCTGTAAATCCAGGGAATTTAAGGGGTTCAAGAAATTTTCGGCAGTTAGCTTTAATTTGCTTGGATCCACGATTTTCTCGTTAATTTCCGTCAGTTCATCGTCTAGTTTTGTCATCTCCAGTTGCCTTGCATCAATTTACTGTTTAATGCGGTCTTTGGCCGGTTTAGGCGCATCCTTGCCGAGTTCGGTGTATTGCTCGGCAAGTGCGTCTATTTGGCTCTGGCTTGTTGCGATCAGCATCGCTGTACTCCATATTGTTTGAAAAAATGAACAACTGGAGCTCATTAATAAAGTGCTTGAATTTTGGATTCTTAAAGCGTATATTCATGCGGTCGCGTTCAGCCTTAATGCCCATGTGGTTATTAGGCTTCTTTACTTCAATGAAAGCTAGCGACATGCCGTTTACTAGAATTGTAATATCGGGCGAATTTTCTCTAGCAAATCGTCTATATTGATGTTTTCTTTGTCTGGATTGAGTGTATGGATCGCTTCAGTGAAGATATCGCGGCAAATATTTGTTTCCGGAATAAGGTTTTGTTTGAATGAGTCCGGTTTCTGTGAGAGATACTTATAACCCAGCCTTGTTAAATGCACGAGGGCTGGTAATTTTACACGCGTATCTTCATTGAAATCACTGCTCATTTCAGACCTCTTTACCGAATATTTCGGTTACTTCTTCGGATTTTCTGTCAGATACGGCACGTCCAGTAGCTGCTTCGATAACGTTCAGCAACTTTGTTGTTCTCGTTGCGATGAATTCGTCAAAATTGTCGTTTGATAGTTTTTCGTAGTCCAATAGATGAGACTCCATTCTTTCACTAACTTCGTTTGATTCGATTTTTTTCTTAATCTTTTCTATATATTTACTAGGCGCAGCTCCACCAATATATCGGTTCGTAGATGCATAAAGGGGAGTTTTATTAATTATGGAATTCCATTTATTCTTGTCGTAGCCTTGCTTCTCGCAGTAATTTTGAGGGAAGATATGATGTATATCACTACTTTCACCAATATAGCTTTCAAAATCCATTTTGCTATCGCTAATCCAGTCTCTAGCACCATTTTCGAGTATTAAGGTCATAATACCTTTATAGGCAGCGCTATTGCGCGTTTGAAGCCCTAATAAACGTTTTGTATTAAACGAACAATCATTTACGGTATTAGGAAGTACTTCGGATCCATTTATCCAATCAATGACTTGTGGTAGATCGTTAGCATAACGCGTTTCGTTAGCTCCGCCATATAATTCGCCCAAGATTCCGCACCAGATCCAGCGCTTTATTTTATCTTTTACTGCCTTATTTTCGATGTTTGTTCCTAATTCTGCACAAATTGCGGAAAGGGGAATAAACTGCGTAGCGTACGGCACATCATTCTCGCGATAGAAGCACATTTCCATCAATAGCTTGTACATACGGTTGTAGCCATCTATTAATTGGTTACGATATTTTTTATAATCCTCAAGAGTCAAATTAAGAACATCACGTCGTTTACAAGAAACAGTTCCGCCTTTACTATGAGAGACGAGAAGAGTGAGTGCGGTTAAGAAGCTGGTATTGTCTACTACTTTTAGAATCCTTTTTTCTGCAAACATAGAGTGTATTTTATTCCAGTCATCTCTAAGATCGAAGTTATCTGCGGCGAATGTTGCAGTGATTAGTTCAAATACCGTCAGTGAGACACCACCCTGATTAACATTTTCAAATACCTGACATACGGCTTCTTTTGGCGTTTCCTTTCCGATGCGAATGACCGGGATTCTATATGATAGCAGGCCTCTCAGAATCTTCGTATTTAATTCTTCATATTCATCAGTTACTTTGAACGCTTCTTCTTGTGTTGAGTTATTACGGTAATACTGATAATAGCCGGCGCGCCAAGCATCAAGTTCGCTGCTGCTTGATAGTATATCGAATGGAATCATTCTGTTTTTATATTCAAGCTCCGTAGTAGATAAATCTAGAACTACGTCGCGGCCAATATTTTCTCGCCTCTGTTTATTTTCGTCTACGGCAATAATTGCATCAATACGATCAATCTCTGGATCCAAGGCTTTTTCTATGTCAAGATAGTAATGGCGAAGTATAGTCTTACTCTTTGTTTTTTCATTATGTGTTCTAACTGGCTTTTTTGAGCGCATAGCAAGAAACATAGACGTAGTTCGTTGCTGTCCGTCCAATATCATCTCTTTCGGTTCGATTTTCTCGTCGTTGCCGCTATCTTCGATATTTCGACATTCGAAATGAAAATCGCCACCGGATTCAAGAAGCATGATGGCGCCAATTGGGTATCCTTTTGTTAAACTCGCTAATAATGCTTTTATGCGATCATCATCCCACACCCAGCCGCGCTGAAAATCGGGCAGCTGTATTTCATGAGATTCGACCTGGTCTAAGAGCTTTGAAAGCTCTCTGTCATCAGATTTGAACATGGATACACTCCGCAATTAATTTATAAATATCCTTACTATAATTATAGCACGAGAACACCTTAAAACGGCCGATATAGCAACCGATTCTTACTTAAAGTTTTCCACAATAAAAATATCGCCATTTTCTGACGATATTTTGATAGCGACTTATTATTTACTGTTGTAGTAGTAGTGACCAGATTGGCCCGGGCTATAAGATGGGTCTAGAGCGCGTGATTGAGAATCTGAAACATAGCGAACTTCACCAGTGCTACTGGTACATTTATTGTCGTCATATGGATTTTTGTTATATGATGTTACATCTACGCAGTGCCAGACAATTTTAGTTCCTTTTGCAATTACTTTCGCCACTGGTTGTTTGGTAATCTCTTCTTTTACGAGTTCTCTTGAAATTTCTTTGTCGCTTTTATAGGTAATATTATAAGTGTAAGTTTTTCGCCGTATGACCCTTCGGTTCTAATTACAGTTTGGCCATATTCGATGGAGCCATCTTCCACTGTCTTATTTTCATAGCTGATTAATTCTTTCTTTGTTTCAGTAACGGTGCGTTCTACTTCGGTTTGTTGAGCTTGAGTTTGATTATTATATGTTTTATTGATATTAGTAGTGCTCGATACTACTCCACAAAGAATAAGGCCTACCACAGCAGTTACGCGCAGTGAAATAGCTATCTTCTCATATATTACTTCCATAATAATTCCTTATTGATATATTATGTATATATTACACTATTTTGTGCTATTTGTCAATACACTTAGTTGACGAAACTCATCAGACGTCCACTACCGTTGTAGTGGATAGTGGAGTATTGCTTTATTCTTGTTTTATTGTGTAATTTGGCTATATTTCACCGATTGTGTTCAATCAGTGTCACCCCTGTGAGCACCGCTTGCAAACAAGCGGATAGGAAAGCGGCTTTTATCTGTTATCTCAATTTTATGCAGCTTGAGCGCTAACAGTAGAATTTAGGCCTACATACTCTTTACGTAGACCGTAAAAATATGCGTAAAGTGATATAATA
>JAZRKC010000016.1:0-5152 GCA_045646155.1 Saccharimonas sp. (SeqCode) | reverse complement strand
TGCCATCGGTGTTTTCTAGGACTAGTTTGTAGGTGATGTATTCACCAACATTGTTGAATTGGAGTTTTGGTCTTAGTTCTAGGTTGCCTATACCATCGTCTAGAATAGTGATGGTTGGGCTTTTGTCTTCTATGCTTAGAGCTTTTTGTTGTACAGACAGGGCTGATGCGTTAGTTGTACTAATGAATATAGTTAGTACGGAGAATAGGATTGTTCCTAGGAGTTTTTTCATATTACCCTTTTTGCACTCACAGTTATATTAAAATTATTATGGTTATCATTATTTAGTATATAGGAGATTGAGGGGAAATGGAAGGGGTGAAAAATAACCTCGATTAAAATCGAGGTTATTTTTGTTAATATACTTTTAGCTCTATTTCTTTTCTTTCGCTATAAATTCTTTGACACTGTTAATCGTATCCATGAACTGAGCTGGGAATAGAATAGTAGAATTCTTTTCGGTTGCAATTTCACTCATAACTTGTAGGTTGCGAAGTTGTAGTGCAATTGGATGCGCAGCGATAATATCTGCAGCTTCACCAAGTTTCTGTGCACTCATTTGTTCACCTTCGGCAGAAATAATTTTTGCTCGGCGTTCACGTTCTGCTTCAGCTTGTTTTGCCATAGCTCGCTTCATATCTTGTGGAAGCTCAATGTTCTGAATCTTTACATTCTCTACATCGATTCCCCAAGCAGCCGTCTCCGCATCAACAATTTCCTTAATCTTTTCACTTATAGATTCACGCTTTGACAACAATTCATCCATTTCTACACCACCAGCTACATCACGCAAAGCCGCCTGTGCGAATTGACTAGTTGCGTATGTGTAATTTGTAGTTTCAAGAATAGCTTTCGATGGGTCAACAACTCTGAAATACACCACTGCATCCACATTTACAGTAACGTTATCTTTTGTAATGATTTCTTGTTTCGGAACATCAATAGGAGTAGAGCGGACATCAACACGAATCAAATTCTGTATACCAGGAATAATAATTGTCAATCCTGGTTGACGCATGCCGCTATATTTACCTAAAGTCAAAACAACGCCACGTTCGTACTGATTAATTACGCGCAAACCGCTGATTATTATTGTCAATATAATTAGAATGAGCAGAATCACATAGCCTCCTCGTTAAATAATTTACACTAATAATTATAGACTAGTTTGGTCAAAAAATCTATTTATCCATTAGATCGCCAAACTTTTGACGCTTTTTTATATCCCAAAACTCGGACTGTCTAGTAACGTATTTTTTATCAGATTTATTGCGCAATATCTTTATGACAGCCTCCTCTATATACCATTTGCCAAACGGCCCCTTGGCTAATATTAAATCTCCATCTCTTAGTAACTTATCGCGCATATATATCCCAGCTTCTGGAGAGCTCGAAAATTCCAATAAGTTATTGCCTTCTATAAATCCTTGTTCTATCGCCAAAGGCTTGAAATATTTAGTAGCCAAATCTCCGACCAAAATCAGTATATTGACTTTGTCAAAATGCTTAGATACCTCTTTGAAACCAGTTTTCTCAAAATCTCCAAGCTCATGCATATTGCCTAATAACGCTATATGACGTTTTGCAGATATCGAACCAAATGTTTTGAGTGCAGAAACTCCAGCTACAGGGCTAAAGTTAGCAGTATCATCTATAATTACGCTCCCATTTACGCCTTCTAATAAATTCATACGGCTCGAGGCGGAACGTATCTTTGGTAACTGCTTCTCTATAGCCTCACGAGAAATGCCAATTTTCTGAGCTAGCAACATAGCGCCAGCCATTTCTCTGATAGTATGTTCTGCTATTATGCGTAATTTGACATTCTCGTACGATTCATTTTCTATACAAAAAGTTACATTAGCTCCATCTTTTTGTATCTTGTTTATTTTGTAATGCGCGTCAGTGAGGTCGTCTCCATAGCCAAACCATTCGGTTTTTATTAGTTTTTGGTATTTTTCACTAACGTCTACAGTGTTTACTATACCGTATTTTTTTGCGCAATTTATAACTTTTGTTTCTTCTAATCCGACAGCATCCATTGTTTTCATAGATTCCATATGCTCCGGTGTAACAGCGGTAAGCAAAGAAATATCAGGTTGTATAAATGACACCATTTCATCCATATCGCCAGGATGATCTATGCCATATTCTACAATCAATATTTCAGGGTTAGCGCAGCGAGCGTATTTTTTTGCTTTTAGATAAACTTTTAGCCAATTAATTGGCGTATTTTTGCGTGGGACTTTTTGCTCAAACACCGACATATACAAACCAAGTCCAGTATTATAGCTGTCGTCCATACAAGAGACTTTCTTTTCTGTAGCTAATAACTGAGCTAGCATCATTTTTGACGAAGTCTTGCCGACACTACCAGCTACTGCAATTACCAATGGTTTCTTTTTCTTGACGAAATCTTGCGCTAATTTTCTAAAAGTTTTCTCTATTATATTTTTGAATATTCTAGTTATTTTACTAGACATCAGTTTAATCCGTTCTTTTTATATTTTCTAGTATATCTGCAGCGTCCAAAATCATTGGTTCAACTCTATATTTATATCTGTCCATAGCATAATCGAGTATTTTATCGACTAATTCAGGGTATGATAATCCACTAGCGACCCAAAGTTTTGGGAACATACTTATATATGTAAATCCTGGCATGGTATTTATTTCGTTTACAACTATTTTGTTTTCTTTCGTCAAAAAGAAATCTACCCTACTAAACCCTTCGCATTCCAAAACTTCGCAAACTTTAATTGCAGTTGCGCGAATTTTATTCAAAATATCCTCTGGCAATTGTGCTGGTATCTCCAGCTTGGATGTTTTGTCGCTATTTATGTATTTATTTCCGTAATTATAGAAATCACTCTCGTTAACTTGACTAATTTCCCCCGCAATAGATGCTTTTTGCGATCCTATATTGCCTATTACGGCGATTTCTAACTCTCGTCCAATTATGCCATCCTGAATAATAACTTTCACGTCATAATGAAACGCATGTTCAATCGCTCGCTCCAATTCTTCTTGACTAGTCACCTTTGTTACACCGACAGAGGAACCAGCATTTGACGGTTTAACAAACATCGTTTCCGTATCGAATCTAGATTTCAGTTCAGAAAACGAAGGTACTTTATTATCATCACTGGTGCGAACTACAACAAAATCAGCAATATCTATACCAGCATCACGCATCAGTCTATATGAGACATCCTTATCCATACCAACAGCAGACCCTAAAACATCCGGTGTCGCAAATGGAACATCCATCATACGTAACAAACCTTGCATAGTTCCATCTTCTGCATAATTTCCTAATACAGCAGGAAATACTACATCACATTCAAACGCTACACGGTTATTATCTATGTCGTAAAATTTACGCGAGCATTGAGTAACTGCTAGACGACCAGAAATCGGATTATCAGATAATTTCACAGTGCCAACACTGTCCGGATTCAACACAAAATCATCCTCTGAATATTGACGCCATTCTCCTGATTTCGATATTCCTACAATAAATACTTCGTATTTATCTCTATTTATTGCTTTTGCGATATTATAAGCCGACACAAGAGACACTTCATGTTCGGTAGAGCGCGCACCAGCAATTACAGCTATACGAGTTCTGTCTGATTCTAGAACTTTTTCCATATTATCCATTATACACTACTAATAAGGAGTATAATTACTCTATGGCTCGTATTCCGTTAGCAGAAAAAATGCGCCCACAAACTTTGGATGAGGTGATTGGTCAGACTCATTTACTTGGTGATACTGAAATTTTACGCCGTATAATCAAACGAAAAGAACCTGTCAACTTAATATTATGGGGGCCACCAGGAGTTGGAAAAACCACCCTTGCTCGTATTATCGCCAAAGAGGTTGACGCTGATTTCATAGAATTATCTGCTGTAACTAGCGGCAAAAAAGACGTCGAAAAAGTCGTAGAACATGCCAAACAAAATTGGAATCTAAAAATACGTACAATTTTGTTCGTAGACGAAATTCACCGTTTCAACAAAGCTCAGCAAGATGCTTTTTTACCTCATGTAGAATCTGGTTTAATAACATTAATCGGCGCGACTACCGAAAATCCTAGCTTCGAAATTATAACACCTCTATTGTCGCGAACTCGCGTTTTAGTATTACAATCTCTATCAAAAAATGACATCATAAAAATCCTCAAAAGAGCCCTAAAAACCGTCAACAAAAGCAAAATCGCCACACCAAAAGCACTCGATTACTTGGCAGAATTATCAGAAGGTGACGCTCGCGTTGCGTTAGGTAATTTAGAACTCGCACTAAGTTTTGATGAAAAAATCACCATTGACACCATAAAAGCGTCTGCCCAAAAAAGATTACCTAGATACGACAAAAACGGCGACATGCATTATGACGTTATTAGCGCTTTTATTAAATCTATGCGAGGCGGTGACACAAAAGCCACTTTGTATTATTTGAGTAGAATGATTGACGCTGGCGAAGACCCGAAATTCATTGCTAGGCGCATGGTAATATTTGCTAGTGAAGATATTGGCTTAGCTGGCAACGGAGCACTATCTCTAGCTGTTGCAACGTTCGAGGCCGTAGAACGTATTGGATTACCAGAAGCAAATTACAATCTATATCATTGCGCAACAGCTTTAGCTCGTTCATCAAAATCTCGCGAAATAGCCGATTTGATGTATCAGGCCAAAGATTTAGCAAAAAAATTCCCAAACGCAGCAGTACCACTGCATATACGAAACGCACCCACAAAGCTAATGAAAGATTTAGGTTACGGAAAAGATTACAAATGGGAGGCTAATTTCAAGCACGAAAAAGGTTTTCTACCAAAAGAAATAGATATTTAATTAATTTTACATCTTGTTATGGCGTTTGCGTTCTACTGAATCAAGATATTTTTTACGCAATCGAAGTGATTTTGGAGTTACCTCTAGTAATTCGTCATCTTCAATAAAATCAATAGACTGCTCCAAACTCAAAACAATATGAGGAGTTAATTGAACTGCGCCGTCACTAGATTTACTACGCATGTTTGTAAGTTGTTTCGCTTTGCAAACATTTATTTCCATATCTTCTTGACGAGTATTTAACCCTATAATTTGACCAGCATAAACTTCTACTGCTGGACCAACAAATAAATCAC
>JAZRKC010000015.1:0-3286 GCA_045646155.1 Saccharimonas sp. (SeqCode) | reverse complement strand
GATAAATCCGTTTTGTACTGCTCCAAAATATGGCGGATGCTATGCTCAGATGCCATCATTACCTTGACAGGCTTCTGTACATGACTAGATAAATAATCAACTGCCTGAACGTTATTAGCATCTATCATCGCTATGATTAATCTATGACTTTCTTTATCCTCATCGACAGGCACTGCCATAAATCTTTCAGCAATATCATACGAGATATTATTCAACATAGATTGCTCAATACTATCATTTGATAAATCTATATACGGAACACCATATATAGTAGCGTTAGCTCGAGTCAAAGTCTCGTTATCTAAAATCTTGGAATTAATCAAAACAGCAATTACATTACTATTTTTCTCTTTGGCAACTTTCTTGGCATTATCTACATCAGACGACGAAACAAGACCTTCTGACACCAAAAGTTCTATTATTTGATCTATTATATCGTCCGACCCCAAAACAACGCCCCCTATTCTTCTGGCTCTTCAGTTGGTGATATATTTTCGTCAGTCGAATCAGCTCCAGTAATCTGAACTGGTACAGTTGGATTTAGCGCGCTATCGCCAAATGTATTTTCGTCCGGTTTAGAAATATCACTAGAATATTTATCGATAACTTTTACTTTTATTCCCTCTTCTGGCGGATGTAATGCAGGTATTTTGTTTACTACAAAATACGAGATGCCCATAGAGATTGATGTAACTAATATAATCAAGGCTATATCAGACTTCTTCATGGCTTCACAACCTCCTCGTTTAGGTTTAGAGTTTTAGCAGATTGATAATATGCATATCCAGATATTGTCAATGTATAAGAACCGCCACTATTTTCCAACGAGAATCTATCAAATCCAATAGCACGTATTGAATTTTCAAACCTCATCAACATATCTTGTAAAGCCTGTATGTCAGTAGCTATAACTGTCATATTAAACGCAACTCTTTCTATTTGATTTGTTACGCTGGCGCTAGTATTTGTAGTATCGCTAGATGGATTGCTTGTTGTATCTATAGCTTCACCTTCAAACGTCAAAGCCTCTACCCTAACATTGTCATGACCAATTATCTTTTCTTGCAAAGACGCACCTAGAGATAATTTATTATTCACTGCTGGTAGCGCATCTAATACAACTTGCAAAGCGCTATCGCCTTCGTCTGCTTTTAGTTTTGTGAGCTTATCATTTGTAGCTAACGCCCTAAAGTCAGCCCTCAAAGATTCTAGCGTCGCATTATTCTTCTTTATAGTAGATATTGTATTGTACGCACGACTAGAAACTTTTGCATGAAATATCATCTGTCTTACTATAGATATTCCGACAACAACAGATATGCCAACTATCGTAGACACAACGATAATCCACAAGAACATCTTTTTGCGAGAAGATACTATCTTGTCTTGTTTCGTTGCTGAAGATGGGTTCTTACTAATTTTCATTTTTGTCACCCTCATTTTTTACTGATGATTCGTTAAATAAAGATTCAGGAACACCAAGTTTAGAGTCTGTTACGTTTATCTGTTTATCTGGTGTCATCAATACTACTTGCGCATGATCATTAGTCATAGCCTCACTAGGATATGTAAATTCAAGCGTAAATCTGATTATCTTATCTCTAGACGGATCATCGACGTAGTTTGAATCAGATACAACAACATTATCAGACAAATCTACCAATGAAACTTCTACACCCTTTGGTGGATTATATTTGTCAGCTTTTGACTTAGCATCGCTACATATTTGTTCAAAAGATAAACTATCATCTTTCTTTGCTTCGTCATCAAGATCAATAAAACAAATTTTTGTACTCAATAATGTCTTGCGAAACGCGTCAGCACCGGCAAATCCCCTTGGAGATTTTCCTTCGATGGATATTATAGAGTTATCCGGCATAACATTTACTCCGGTAATCTGCACATCTGAGCCACTAGCATAACTTACTGATGACATTAATTTAACGGAATTAGACATCTTTGACTTTTGTTTCGTCAAATTAGAAATTGTTGAAAGCTGATTTTGTAGAGTCAATAAATCACCGCCGTCTGGATTATCTTGCTTAAACTTTGCAAAATCTTTATCTATGTTTTTCATCAAGATATTTTCGTAAACCAATTGCCCTCCTAGGAAAATCCCTAAAACAGCTACTATAGCAACAGCTACTATACTGGTAACCATCGAGCCCGCCACTACACGACGATGTTGTCGTTCAACCTTTAGATATTCTAACTTGACTTCTGGTATTAAGTTGATTTGTATCATTATAAACCACTCCTTTTTGCTAAACCAATCACCGTAGCAAATTCAGAAGCCATAGGCTGCAAAGCCTGCTTTTGCTCTTGCGTCATCTGTATGTCACGCCAAATATCACCATTATACATAGGCTTGTTCATTTTTTGACTGAATACTTGATCAAACATAGGTATAGTACTAGCAAAACCGCTACCTACTATGTCTTTGACCGGGATAGAAGGATAACGAGTCTCAAAGAACTTGACAGTTTTGTTAACCTCAGCGACAAAATTATCTATAGAAGCACTTAACACGTTAGCTACTTCACCGTTCAATTTGTCTGGAGTTAATCCAAAACGTAATATAAACTGACGTGCTTGGTCTGGCTGAACTTTCAATCCTTGTACCGTAGCATTCACCAAAGTAGATAATCCTATCGGTATAGTCCTAAGTATCCTAGGAGCGTCCTCATATACAATCGCTAAATCTGTAGAGTTTTCTCCGATATTGAATATCAACATACCGGCATCATGGTAATCAGGATTTGACAATGCCCTCACCATAGCCAAAGAATCTGGCTCGGTAGCGATAACATTTAATCCGATAGATTCCACCATCTCTAATCGCTGTTCATTGTATTCTTTCTTTACGCTAGTGATAAATACTTCCATCTGTCCAGTGTTTTTTAGAGATGGGCCTAACAAAGCCCAATCTACTCTAGTATCATCTAGACTAGAAGGAATATATTGTTCTACTTGATATTTCATCATAGCATTTAGCTCATCACTAGAAGCTATCGGAACATCAGCTACTGTAGAAAAAGTTTTTTCAGATGGTATATTTACCACTACATCTTTGGTAGTAATACCACTTTGTCCATATGCGGTCATTATGACTTCCGCTAACTTATTTCTGAGCTCTTCTGAATCACCAATTGCTACTTTATAATCAACAGGAACCTCTGCGCTATGTAGTAAACGCCATCCGTTACCGTTTTTTTGCAATTGCGCTATTCTAATAGCACTAGTACCTATATCTAGTGCAAAGAAGTCGCCCATACCCTTTATTATA
>JAZRKC010000014.1:0-13707 GCA_045646155.1 Saccharimonas sp. (SeqCode) | reverse complement strand
AAAACAATGAATTTGAGAAAATCATAGAAAAGCCTAATATCAATGAAGCTCCAAGTAATCTGATAAATGTTAGTAAATATGTATTAAATTCAACGGCATTACGCGCTATATCTGATCACGCTAATTCCATGCAAGATGGCGAATATTATATTACAGACCCAATTAATAAAATCGTTTCTCAAGGAGAAAAGATAAAAGTTATTCCTGCGGTAGGTAAGTATTTAGATGCTGGTACGCTTGAAGGATGGCTTATTGCAAACGAATTTGTAATACGAGGAGAATAGATGTCAAAACTATATTGAAAAATAGTTATTCCTCTGTTATAATGATTAATCGTTAGTTAATTTTAGAAAAAGGAAGAAAATGAAAGCAGTCGTGAAAGTAGGCGGCAAACAGTATATAGTCGCCGAAAAAGAGACCCTCATGGTGGACCTCCTCCCTGAAGGTACAAAAGAGCTCGAGCTCGACGCACTTCTAATTATTGATGGCGACAAGACATCTATTGGTACTCCGTACGTAAAGGGCGCTAAAGTAAAAGCGTCTGTAGTAGACGAAAAAGTTGCTGGCAAGAAAGTTCGAGTTATTAGGTATAAATCAAAAAAGCGTGTCAATACACAGACTGGACATCGCCAAAAATATACGAAAATAAAGATTGAATCAATCAATAAATAGAGCCTCGCAAGAGGTTCTATTTTTTTGACGTCAACAAGAATAGTTTTGCCGTCATGTTTATGCTATAATAGTATAGTAGATATAAGTGAGGGAAATAAAAAATGACACACATTATCGCCGTCACAAATCAAAAGGGAGGTGTCGGCAAGACGACATCAACGATTAATATTGCATATTTTTTAGCAAAGGCTGGAAAGAGGACTTTGTTAATTGATTTTGACCCTCAGGGTAACGCTACTAGTGGAGTGGGCGTAGACAAAGAATCTCTAAGCTTAACGATTGCCGATGTTATATTAGGAAAAGCATCTATAGATGATGTAATTATAAAAACCGAATTCAATAATCTTGATGTTGCGCCAACTATACCGGTGCTTGCAAATGCCGAGGTTGAACTTGCGAATGCTGACAAAAGATTTGCTAGACTAAAAATAGCTACTCAGTCTGTGTCGCATAAATATGATTATATTCTAATAGATTGTCCTCCTAGCTTAAGTTTATTGACAGTAAATGCCTTAATTGCGTCGCAGTATATATTGCTACCTGTTCAAGCGGAATTTTATGCACTTGAGGGCTTAGGTCAACTGTTAGAAACGGTAAAATTGGTGCGCAAGAGTTTAAACCCTATGCTAGATTTATTAGGTGTTTTGCCGACTATGGTTGATTCGAGAACGTCTTTGTCTAGTCAAGTGCTAACTGAAATTAATAAGTATTTCCCGGCGAAAGTTTTTAGTAATACTATTCCTAGAAATGTTCGATTAGCCGAGGCGCCTAGCCACGGTGTACCTATAGGTGTTTATGATAGATTTAGTAAAGGCGCACGCGCTTATAAAGCAGTTGCAAAGGAGGTGATGGAACGTGTCGGCTAAAAAAACAGGGTTAGGACGTGGTTTAGAATCTTTAATTCCAACGGATATATTAGATGAATCATTCGATCCTACTGCTTCGCAAGATGAAAAAATTAGTGATTTGAGGAGTGTAAAGCTATCTGACATAATTGCCGACCCGGATCAGCCTAGACGAAATTTTGATGAAGATTCTTTGCGTGAATTGAGTGAGTCTATCAAAGCTCACGGCGTTTTACAGCCTATAGTGTTACGTCCATACAAGGGCAAGTTTATGATTGTAGCAGGAGAACGTCGTTTTAGGGCTGCCGGTTTGGCAGGATTAAATAAGGTTCCGGCTTTGATTCGTACTTTGACTAACCAACATAAATTAGAACTGTCGTTAATCGAAAATCTGCAAAGGCGAGATTTAAATCCTTTGGAAACCGCTACAGCGTATTTAAAATTACGAGATCAATTTAATCTAACGCTAGAAGAGATAGGTCAACGTGTTGGTGGAAAGTCGCTAGCTTCAATTAGTAATACTTTGAGGCTCCTGAAGCTTCCAGAAGTTATTAGAAAAGCCTTAGCAGAAGGTTTCATTACGGAAGGACAAGCTCGTCCTCTTATAGGACTAGATGACAAAATTGCAAAGGAATTGTTAGATAAAATATTAGCAGAAGGATGGAGTGCTCGCGTAGTTGAGAATCAAGTAAATTTAGTGCGACGAGCAGAAGGTGATAATAAATCAAAAAAGAAAAACAACATCCGAAAAATACCTGAACGATATCAAAAAAGTGCAACTAGAATTTCCAAAAGCTTGTCTACTCCAGTCAAAATAAAGATTGGCGCTAAACAGAGCGGTCAGATTGTAATAACATTCAAAAATGAAGAGGAATTGGAGAGATTATCAAAGATATTAAACAAGTAGAAAAATAATTTAAAATCTTTGAATTAGAACGAACGTATACTTGTAAATGGCATGTACCTGAATGATACAGGCCCAATTATGTCGAATAGCGGAATTGTGCCTAGACCGGTGCGGGAATCGTATGAATTTGATAATCCAATCCTATTATCTCCGCTTACGAATATATTACCCTCTGGTACAATTACATCTAGTCCATCGCCGCCAACTGGTGATAGAGGGCCAACTCCGTCTTTTCTGTATTCTTGATCATACTCGTAACCATCTGGATGTTCTTCATTATAGACTAGCAAGACTCCGTCATTTATAGTAACTCTTTCGCCACCAAAAGCGATAACTCTTTTGATGATAAATTCGTTTTCGCTATTCTCGGTAAAATTTGGATTTTTAAAGACAATTATTTCACCACGCTCTGGTTGATATGGTTTATTTGAAATTGATGCGATTGTTAATGGTAATCTATTGATAAATAAACGATCCCTGTTTGCTAGAGTGTTGTCCATGCTATGTCCAGACACAGAAAAACTACGGAAAATGTAAGTGTTAATAAATAATGTGCCAAAAAATACTACTACAACAAAAAATACAAGACTAAAAAAATCTTTAATTCTTGGATGGCGTATAAAAAAAGACTGTTTCACTTAATCTATTATAGCAAAAATATAATCATTTTAGACATAAACATTTATTTTTTTAGGTAAATTAGTTATAGTTATAAGAGAACTAATATAAGGTGTATTAGAATTAATGGATTTAATTAAATCACACAAAAAGAAGTCTGTTGTAAGTGAGATAGCTTATGTACTGATGAATATAGGCTTAGCTGCCTCTATATTGATATTAGTGAGGGCAACTCAATCTCCATGGATGGCTATGGTATTAGTTGTCCTAAGTAAATGGAGAGCGTTGGCGGTTCGTCCTAGATATTGGTTTATAAATATAGTTTCAAATATAGTTGATACTTTAGTGGGATTAAGTACAGTTGTATTTATCGCTTCCGCTACAGGTAATTTACCGTTGCAATTATTATTTACTGTTATGTATGCTATATGGTTATTATTTATTAAGCCTAGGTCAAAGCGTGCGTATGTTTCATTGCAAGCTGGAATTGCTATATTTGTTTCTATAACAGCTATATCTATCATCTCATATAATTGGAATTCACTGTTTTTTGTGTTAGCCGTATGGCTAGTCGGTTATTCATCGATACGTCATGTTTTGTCTAGCTACGACGAACCTCATACGAAAATATATAGTTTAATAGGTGGTGTGGTTTTTGCGGAAATGTCCTGGATATCATATCACTGGCTACGCGCCTATCAATTGCCAGGCATGGGGCGTGTTCAATTTTCTCAGCTAGCATTATTTACAGTTTTAGGGTGTTTAATTGCAGAGCGCGCTTACGCTAGCTGGCATCGATATGGCCGTGTGCGCAAAGTAGACGTATTACCACCTATAGTTTTATTAATTTCTGTTGTTTTTGCTTTATGGCTTTTATCTACTATATTAGGTAACGAGGTATTATAAGAGAAGGACAATGAATAAAAAAGATATGACACCCAGTGTGTTTAATAAAAAGAAATTTATTAGACTAAAGGCTATTTGTATCTTTGTACTAATATTTTCCGTATTAACGATAGTCGGTTATTCTGCATATAACATGTTTGACAAGGAGTTAACCCTATCTAATTATAAAGATGAGGTTAGTGCTGCTGATGACGGAAATTTAAAAGTAACAAAGCAAGATCAGTCAATCGCTGAGGTTGTTGATAAAGTTTCTGATAGCGTCGTGTCGATAGTGATAAGCGCCGAGTCGAAGGTATCTAGCGTTTTCGGTATGTATGGACTCAATATGCAACAGTCTCAAGCTGCTGGAACTGGTATCATCATAAGCAAAGATGGGTATATTTTAACCAATAATCATGTCGTAGAGGACGCTACATCAATTAGGGTGGTTTTATCTGACGGTACATATTATGATGATGTCAAGTATATAGGGTCGGATCCATTAAATGACATAGCTTATTTGAAAGTTGATGGCGTAGATAATTTGTCTCCTGCTGAAATTGGCAATTCATCGACAACTAGGGTGGGGCAATCTGTGATAGCTATCGGTAACGCTCTTGGCCAATATCAAAATTCTGTCTCTACAGGTATTATATCTGGCAAGGGCCGTCCAGTGGATACAGGTGATGAAAACGGTCAATCGGTAGAAACCCTGACCGATTTATTGCAGACAGATGCTGCTATTAATCCAGGTAATTCTGGTGGCCCATTGTTGAATTCTAGTGGTCAAGTTATTGGCGTGAATGTAGCGGTGGCGTCTCAGGCGCAAGGTATAGGTTTTGCTATACCTATAAATGCCACAAAAGGTACAATGAAGACTGTATTGTCTGGAAATGGTGTTCAGAGGGCTTATGTAGGTGTGCGATACGTAGCTATTACGCCAGATATAGCTAAGAAAAAGAATCTTACTATTAAAAAAGGAGCGTATATATTGTCAGAAGAGGAAGGTGGAGATATTGATCATGGAAGCCCAGCTCAAAAGGTAGGTATAAAAGGCGGTGATGTTATTATCGGAATCAATGATGAAGTTGTAGGTGAGAATGCAGATTTATCAAGCATAATAGGCGGATATGCCCCTGGTGATATTGTATATGTTAAATACTTACGAAATGGTCACGAACATCAGGCAAAAATGCAATTGGCTAAATATTAAATCTTTTGCTGTTTCAGGAAAATTACAGCATAGCCACGTGTCTCTAGATGCGATAAACCAAAGCCGGTAGCCTTCTTGATGATATCTTGGTGCTGTGCTGGGTCTGCTTCTAGAATAAGCAGTCCATTATCGTGTAGATTTTTATTGGTTTGAGCAATTAATTTATAGATTAACGATAAGCCATTTTTCTCTGCAAAAAGGGCGATAGATGGTTCGTGGTTTGTTTCTGGAGAACGTTCCCATGTTCTATCTACGTATGGTAAATTAGCGATGATAACATCGTATAGGTTTGAAATATTTGTGAGTAAATCGTTTTGGATTACTTTGATGGATTTGTCGAAAATAGAAATATTTTTTCGTGCAATTTCCAATGATTGGTCGTCAATATCAGTTAAAGTAACTTCGATTTTTGGAATTTCTAATTTTGCAGTTATTCCTAACGCTCCACTGCCAGTACCAACGTCTATTAGTGTTTTATGTTTTTTTGAAATATGCTTTTTTAGTAAATCTATAACATCTTCTGATTCCGGACGGGGGATTAGTACAGCAGGTGATACTAGAAATTTTCTTTTATAAAATTCCTTATATCCTAATATATACGCGATAGGGACTCTATTTTTTCGTAACTTTAAGTATTTATTGGCAGTATATAATGATTTTGTATCTATAATGTCATCGAAATGCGCGTGTATCCATATGCGGTCTTTTTTGAGTGCATGAGCGATAATCAATTCAGAATCTAGTCGTGCTGTTGATATTTTTGCTACGACAAGTTGTTCGGTCGCTAAGATAACCCAATCTTTAATTTTTAATATTTTGGGCCTTGAGCTCTCGTTCATAAGCTTGTAGATGATCTATTATGTCATCGATGTCACCATTCATAGCAGAAGGTATATTGCTACGTGAGTATCCAATGCGATGATCTGTAATACGGTCTTGAGGAAAATTGTAGGTTCGTATTTTTTCTGAACGATCACCAGAACCAATTAGAGCAAGTCTGTCTGCTGATAATTTAGCATTTTCTTCGTTGATTTTTATTTGCAATAATCTAGAACGTAAAATACTCATAGCTTTTTCTTTATTTTTTATCTGGGATTTTTCATCTTGATTAGTAACTATCATACCTGTTGGAAGGTAAGTTATACGCACAGCTGAATCTGTCGTGTTAACACTTTGTCCACCGTGACCGGAACTGCGATATATGTCGATACGTAAATCTTTTGGATCTATTTGAATATCGGTTTCTTCTGCTTCTGGTAGTACGGCAACAGTCGCGGTGCTTGTATGAATTCTACCTTGTGATTCGGTGACTGGTACGCGTTGAACACGATGAACTCCACCTTCGAATTTTAGCTTGCTATACGGCGTATCTCCTTTAATCATAAAGATAACTTCTTTGTATCCGCCGGTATCATTTGCACTTTCACTCATTAATTCGGTCTTGTATCCATGAGATTCACACCAGCGTAGATACATTCGGTATAGTTCAGAAGCGAACAGCGATGCCTCATCTCCGCCAGCTCCAGCTCGAATTTCCATAATGACATTTTTGTCGTCGTTTGGATCTTTTGGAGAGAGCATAATAAACAAATCTTCTTCGATTTGTTTTAGTCTAGCTTCGTCTACTGGTATCTCTAATTTTGCTAGTTCAGCTAAATCGTCATTGCCGGTTGCTAATTGTTTCGCTTCTGCTAGCTGTTTCTCAACCGTTTCGCGTTCGGTTGCTTTAGAAATTATAGACTCTAGTTCAGAGAAACGCTTATTGTTTTTTAAAAAATCAGGGTCATTAAACGCATTTGGATTTGCCAAAAAAACACTAAGATGATCTTTTTCTTTTATTAGTTCATTTATGTTTAATTCAATTCTAGGCATATACTTATATTATACTATAATTTATCGAAAAAATACAGGGGTTATAGTGTTGTAAATAAAAATAAGCCCCATCAATAGAGAGGCTTATTACAATGACTAAAGGGATTATTTTGTAGCTTTTGCAGCTTTTTGAGCGTTAACTTTTTTTGCCTTAGCTGCTAATGCTGCGCGACGTTCCTCGGCGATTTTAGCGCGAGCCTTGAATCGATCGACGCGACCTTCTGTGTCTATAATTTTCTCTTCGCCAGTAAAGAATGGGTGAGAAGCGGAAGAAATATGAACCTTAACTAATGGATATTCGTTGCCGTCCTCCCATTTTATGGTTTCTGTTGATTGCGCTGTTGATTTAGTCAAGAACGCAAAACCCGCTTGTTCGTCGCTAAATACGACTGGGCGATAATCTTGTGGGTGAATACTGCTTTTCATAACAAATAAGTGTAACAGATAGATTAATAAATGTCAAAGGTGTTTATTATTTACTTAATTTGCATAAAATGCTATAATTATACATGTAATAAATTTTAACGATACAATATCTGTAGATATCCTGATGATATACAGATATGAAGGGAGAAGGATATCATGGCTGTAGAAGTAGATATCAAAGCTTTGCTCGAAGCTGGCGTCCACTTTGGACACAAAACGAGTCGTTGGCACCCAAAAATGGCGCCATATATTCATAGCAAGCGTCAAGATAGTCACATTATTGACTTAACCAAGACGGTTGATCAACTAGAGAAGGTTTTACCGGTTATTACAAAGGTAGCAAACAGTGGTAAGCAAATTTTGTTTGTTGGTACAAAGAAACAGGCAAAAGAAATAGTCAAGGAAGCTGCTGAAAAATCTGGTATGCCATATGTAACAGAACGCTGGATTGGCGGTATGCTTACAAATGTAAATACGATAAATGCGCAAATTAAAAAACTAAAAGACTACGAAAAGCGCATGGCTAATGGTGATTTTGAAAAGCGCTACAACAAGCTAGAAGTTCAACGTTTCCAAGAGGAAATTGATTTATTGAATCTGAAATATGGCGGTATCAAGAACCTAAATAATCGTCCAGGTTTGGTAATTGTTGTTGATACTTTGATTGATGCTAATGCTATTTCCGAGGCTCGCACGTTGAATATTCCTGTAGTTGGTATTGTTGATACAAATTCTGATCCAAGCAAAGTTGATTATCCAATTCCTGGTAATGACGATGCAATCAAGGGTCTACGTTTAATGCTAGATTACTTTACTCAAGCTATCGCTGAGGGCAAGAAAAAATCTGAATAATAATTTAAATTTCGGAGGGATAAAATGGCAGTATCTATAGAAGATATCAAAAAACTCAAAGAACTAACAGGCGTTGGTTTAACTGATGCAAAAGCTGCTCTAGTAGAAGCTGACGGAGACTTTGATAAAGCACTAGAAGCTATGCGTAAAAAAGGATTAACAAAAGCTGAGAAGAAAGGTGATCGTGAGACTCGTGAAGGCATTATCGAATCTTATGTTCATTCAAATCGTATCGGTGTTGTTGTAGAAATAAATTGTGAGACAGATTTTGTTGCACGTTTGCCGGAATTCAAGGAATTTGCACACCAAATGGCTATGCAAATCGCTGCTATGAATCCAAAATATAGCACGATGGAGGATATTCCAGCTGAAATATTAGATGCAAAAAAGGCTGAATTGCTAGAAAGCGAAAGTCTAAAAAACAAGCCAGAAAATATGCGCGAACAGATTGTTGAAGGACAGCTAAAGAAATACTTTGCTGAGCAAGTTTTGACTGAACAAACATATGTTTTAGATGATAGCAAAACAGTTGGCGAACGCATAAAAGAACAGATTGCTAAAAGCGGTGAAAATATTCGAGTTTCACAGTTTAAGCGTATCGAGTTAGGCGTTACAGAGTAATTTTATATCAAACAAAAACACCTCGTGATATTTTTAGGCGAGGTGTTTTGTTTTTTATAGATTGATTATTTTTGCGTGTGATTTTAGGCTATCTCGCAAATCAGTAGCAGTAATTATTGTTTGATAATTTTGCAAAGCTGTTATTAATTGCTGTTCGCGAGTTGCATCTAATTCGGAAAAAACATCGTCCATTAGAATTAGAGGGGCAGAACCATAAATTTCGTGCTGTAATTCAACTTCTAGTAGTTTGTAAGCTAGCATAATTGTACGCATTTCTCCTCTAGAAGCCACTTCGTTGGCGGGGTGACCATTTAGCATAATGGTAAAATCATCGCGATGGGGTCCTGCGCAGGTATATCCTAGCATGGCGTCACGATTTTGGTTTTCGTGTAGACGTTTTAATAGACTTTGTTGATAATTATTTCCAGGCACGCTTGAGTTGTAACTGACAGTTATATGGTAATCTTCGTTAGCAAGTTTGCTGTAAAATTTACTCATATGCTGATTACTTGTAACGACAAATTGTTCACGCATATTTACAATGGTGCTAGCTAGCTCTACAAACGAAAAATCCCATGCAAATAGGTGATCGCTCCATGCTTTTTTATCGTTTGTAAATTCGTATTTTTTTAGTAAATCATTTCGTTGAGCTAAAACACGTTGATAGCGATTTAGTACTTTGGAATATTGGGGATATAATCGAGAAAGTATGCTATCGAAAAAGTTTCTACGTCGTTGAGGGGAACTATTTATTAGGCGTAGTTCATCTGGTTCGAATAAGACTACAGGGCATCTATATTTCATAGGAAGCCTTAGGCTGGTTTTGTCTTTTATTACAAAACTTTTTTTGATTTTGTCATCTGTGGATAATTGAATTATTCCACGACGCTTGTCATCATCTGTTGACAATAGAATTTCAGCTCTGGTGCTGGTGTGATTTATCATATCGCGATCACGTCCACGGAAACTTGTACCTTGCATTAGAAAATATATACCCTCGAGCAGCGATGTTTTTCCAGTACCATTATTTCCTAATATCAAGGTTACGTTTGGATCTAGGTCTGTCGAAAAAAGTTCATAAGAACGGACATTATAAAGTGAAATCCCCCGAATAATCATATGTATAGTATATAATATATTGTAAAGGAGATCGTATGTTTGATACAGATAGTTATGAATTAAAAATGACAGGAGTGCTTGATCACTTGGAGTCTGAGATGAAAAAAATTCGCACGGGACGAGCGCATCCGTCGATGTTAGACGGTGTAAAAGTGACTGCATATGGTGTAGATATGCCTCTAAATCAGGTTGCAAACGTTACGGCGCCAGAGGCTCAATTATTGCAAATTACGCCATTCGATCCAAACAATATCCAAGCAATTACTGCGGCGATTAGAAATGACCAAAGTTTAGGCCTTAATCCTAGTGATGATGGGCGAGTTGTTAGGGTTCCTATTCCTGCACTTACAGAAGAGCGCCGGCGTGCATTAGTAAAACAAGCTAGCGAAAAAATAGAGGAATCTCGTATAGCTATGCGAAATATTCGACAAGATGGATTAAAAGAAGCTAAGCGCATGAAAGATTCAAAAGAAATGTCAGAGGATGACTTAAAAATTGTAGAGAAAGAATTTGACCGTTTGATGAGCGATTATCAGGCAAAGATTGAAAATATATTTAAAGCAAAAGAAAAAGATATTTTAACGATTTAGAAATAATGACAGATACAGATTTATTGCCGACTCATGTTGGGTATATAGTCGATGGTAATCGTCGATGGGCTAAATCTCATAATCTAGAGCCCAAGGAAGGGCATCTGGTGGGATATGAGAAGATAAAAGAAGTACTTTTGGCTACATGCGACAAAGGTATATCTTACGCTAGTGTCTATGTTTTTAGCACAGAAAACTGGCGACGTAGTAAAGCTGAAGTGAAGTGGCTGATGAATTTAGTAGTAAAGATGTTCACAGAGGATATAGATATCTTTATTGAAAAGAATATTCGTTTGCGTATAGCTGGGACTGGTACTCACTTGCCGATGCGTGTGAAAAGAGCAATCAGTCGTGCAGAACGTGCTACAAAAAACATGACTGGCAGTACAGTGGTAGTTTGTTTTAATTACGGAGGTCACCAAGAAATTATCGATGCTATAAATAAAATGCGTAAAGTTGTATCTGCACATAAAAAAATCACAACGAAGATTTTTGAACAATTTTTATACACTCCAGATGTACCACCTTGCGATGTAATAGTCCGTACTAGCGGAGAACAGAGGTTGTCTAATTTTATGCTATGGCGAAGCGCGTATAGTGAATTGTTCTTTTTGGAAAAAGAGTGGCCGGATATTACTACTAGTGATATTGATAAAGTACTAGATGAATATATAAGTCGATCGCGACGTTTTGGAGGGTAGGTATGATAATAGGCATAATTATCGGCATAGTTGTTTTGACACTGTTAGTAGTAGCGCACGAACTCGGCCATGCGCTTGTCGCTAGACGATACGGTACGGTCGTAGAGGAATTTGGAATAGGATTTCCTCCGAAAGTTTGGGGTAGGAAAGTGCGCAAAAGTTTTTTGGGCGATAATGTATTATTTTCTATAAATTTACTGCCCCTAGGGGGCTTTGTTCGTATGCAGGGTGAACATGATTCTGATAACGAAAAAGGCGATTATGGCCGCATGACATTTAAGCAAAAAACATTTACGCTACTCGCGGGAGTGGCAGTTAACTGGATAATTGCGGTAATTTTGTTGACGATATTAGCCTGGACTGGATTGCCAAAAATGTTACCAAATCAATTTATGATTAATAGCGACGCTAAAGTATCTACGTCTCCTGTATTTTTATCGTTTGTTTCTCCGGGTATGCCAACTGATAAGGCTGGATTAAAAGTTAATGATGAAATAATAAAAATAAATAATCAAAACATAGTTGATTTATCGCAGGTATCGCAAATTGCTAAAGACCAAAAAGGAAAAACTATAGAGGTTGTCTACAAGAGAGACAGTATTATAAAAAAAGCTAGTATAGAGGTGCGAAATAATAATGACGACAAAAAAGGTTACATAGGAGCTAGTCCAAGTCAGGCATCGCCAATTATTCGTACGACATGGTCTGCTCCTATTGTGGGTCTAGGTACAACTGTACAGATGACGGCTGTTACACTTCAGGGGTTGGGGCAAGTAATTGTAGATAGTTTATCTAGTGTAATAATGAGATTTAGTCCAAATCAGGAGACTCGTATAAAGGCAGATGAAATAATTTCTAAAGTAGGAGATAGTGTCGGTGGGCCACTTACTATATTTGGAATTTTATTCCCAGCAGCGCAAAAAGCTGGATTTACATACGTAATTATGATAGGTGCAATTATATCCCTGACTCTCGCTGTTATGAATATATTGCCGTTTCCAGCTTTGGACGGCGGAAGATGGTTTGTGACATTTATATATAGACTCCGTAAAAAAGAATTAACACCAGAAATAGAGGAAAAAATTCACGGTACTGGTTTTTTGATATTAATAATACTAGTAGTGCTAGTTACAATTGCTGATGTGGGGAAATTCTAGTGGTGAAAATTGGTGATAAATCAGATTGGATTCTAATAATAAGGTGGATATTTTGTGCTGTATTGTCATTTGCGGGTAGCGTAATTTTATTGAATGTATTAGTTCTTGCTGGGGTACGTTTTTCGATAGATACTCCGATAGGACAAATGATACAAGCTATTATACTGTATGGATGTACATTGATTTTTCTAACATTAATGTCAAAACCTAAAAAAATCCAAGCTAAGGATTTCGGACTTAAACATAGTATGCAATGGCGCGACATTGGGCTGTCTGTTGTAGGTTTTTTTGCTTACATCCTCTGTACTATCATCGCTACTAGAATCGCCATGCTATTGCCATGGTTTGACGCGATGCAAGATCAAGAAGTTGGCTTAAGTAACATTTATGGTCTTGACAGAGCAATTGCATTTTTGTCACTAGTTGTAGTTGCTCCATTTATGGAAGAAATTCTGTTTCGTGGATTTTTGTATGGAAAAATGCGCAATAGCAAAATGTCATGGTGGATACCAGCTATTGTTGTTAGTATATTGTTTGGTGCAGCACATATGCAATGGAACGTGGCGGTGGATGTATTTTGTTTAAGTATGGTTGCGTGCAAATTGCGAGAAAAAACGGATAGTATATGGTCCGGAATATTACTTCATATGATAAAAAACGGCATTGCTTTTATGGTATTGCTACAAACGATGATTTAATATTGTTTGTACTCTAGAAAACTAATAATAAAACAGTTAAAATATATGCAATATGAGATTGTCAAAAAATTTTACACGAACACTAAAAGAAATTCCAGCAGACGAGATAGCTCTTAATGCACAGTTACTGATTCGCGCTGGTTTTGTATATAAAGTAATGGCCGGTGTTTATTCATATACGCCATTAGGTTTGAAAGTTATTGATAATATCAAAAAGATTATCCGTGAAGAAATTAATAAAATAGACAGCCAAGAGTTATTAATGAGCACTTTGCAGCATAAAGAAACATGGATCGAGACTGGTCGTTGGAATGACGAGATTGTTGATGTGTGGTTTAAATCAAAATTACAAGATGGTACAGATGTAGGATTTGGTTGGACTCACGAAGAGCCAATTGTTGAGATGCTGCGTACTTATCTAAAGAGCTACAAAGATTTACCTATAAGCGTTTATCAATTCCAGAATAAATTACGAAATGAATTGCGCGCCAAGAGTGGAGTTATGCGTGGTCGTGAGTTTATCATGAAAGA
>JAZRKC010000013.1:0-4037 GCA_045646155.1 Saccharimonas sp. (SeqCode) | reverse complement strand
AAATATCCTTATATATCAATTATATTACAAATAAAGTATACTAACTAGCTTATAGCATCTATCCCAATAGCATCAGATACAGAGCTAAAGCCATCTCTCTCTAATAGCTTATCGAGACCTTCGTTTATCTCTCCTACAACTTGAGGGCCTTCAAATACCAAAGCTGTTATCAAAGCTACTAAACTCGCCCCAGCTCGAATCTTTCTATAAGCATCCTCCGCATCAAAAACACCTCCAACACCTATGATTATCAATTTATCACCAAATACTCTATAACTACGTTTAATTAAATCATCCACAATATCTTGCGTTGGTTTTCCGCTTAAACCGCCTTTTATTTCATCTGATACATCAATACCGTTTCTGTCTTTGCGTAAATTACCAATCGTCACACCAGCTATATTGTAATTAACTATAACTTCTAATAAACCGCGAAAATCTGCCCATTCTTTATCTATAGGCATTTTTATAAATATTGGCTCTTTTATTTCTACTTTATTTATTTCAGACAATAATAAGTCGAGACGCTCAGGTGTAGTAAAAGTTTCACCTCCAAAAGCGTTTGGACATGATATGTTTATTTCATATATACTATTTTTTTCAGCTTTTTTCAGCTTTTTTAGACTTGCGACATAGTCCTCTATAGCTTTAACATCATCTGTTGAATCTTTATTATTAGTTTTTGCCACAGATATACCAATTGGGAACTTATCTACAAACTTTTTTGGCAATTTTTCTAATTTTTCTATAATTTTATCAACACCGATGTTCGATAGTCCAGCATTTACTACTAACGACTTATGCTTTGGCAATCTATAAAACCATGGTCTAGCATTACCCTCACACGGCAAAGCAGTAACAGACCCGCTAATCATAAAACCAAACCCTATTTTATTAGCAACTCTAGGTAAATCAAGATTTTTATCAAGACCAGCAGACAATCCTATAGGATTTTTAAAGTTTATATTTTCAATAGTCTGCTCTAGCCTATTACTTCTATAAGATAGTAGGCCTAAAATCCTAAACAACCCCGTATTATCAAGTATGTTAGCGGTTTTTATCATGTTGTCATGAGCATCATCAGGAGATTGACTAAAAAATATCGGCTTGACTATTTTTTTGTAGATACTGCTTGATATTTTACGGATTACACGACCGCTCATTATATTTCCTTTTTGCCATTCATATATGGACGCAGCACTTCTGGAATATCTAATTTTCCGTTACTATTTTGGTAGTTTTCTAATACTGCAACCAATGCACGCGCTAGACTAATAGCAGTACCATTTAGTGTATGTACTACATTTATAGAACCATCGTCGCGACGAACACGAATATTTAGATTTCTCGCCTGAAAATCGGTACAATTACTACAGCTAGAAATTTCACGATACATTTTATCAACCGGAGACCAATATTCTATATCATATTTCTTGTATGCAGGAGCTCCTAAATCTCCGGACGCAACATTAATAACGCGATAAGGTATCTTGAGATCTTTCCAAATATTCTCCTCTATCTCTAGTAATTTTTCATGAATTTCCACACTTTGCTCTGGCAATACAAAAGCGTACATCTCTAATTTATTAAACTGATGAACGCGGAATAATCCTCGATTATGTTTACCTGACGCACCAGCCTCGCGACGATAACACGAACTATACCCAGCATACAGCAAAGGTAAATCAGATTCATTTATAATTTCATCCGAATGATATCCCGTAATTGGAATTTCCGCAGTAGCAATTAAAGACAAGTTTTCGTCTGTAATATTATAATCATCACTTTGTTCATTTGTGCGTGGCGTATATCCAGTTCCTGTTAATATTCTGTCATTTACCATATGAGGGACTGTCATAAATTTAAAACCGCTAGAAACAACCTTGTTTAGAGCGAATTGATATAAGGCATTTTCAAGTAGCGCTAAATCACCCTTTAAAAAATAAAACTTCGCACCCGCTATTTTTGATCCACGCTCAAAATCAACCCAATCGCGTTCAACTGCAAAATCTAAATGATCAATTGCGTCGTATTTCTTGTCTCCGACATTTCGTATCTCGACACTATCTTTCTCATCACCGACAGGAACATCGTCCGCTATTAAATTAGGGACTTCATACATCAATTTCAAAAATTGTTCATCTACCAACCGATATCTGTCTTCTAGCTCAGCTAACTCTATTTTTATCTGCTTACCTTCGTTTATCAGTTCATTAGACGGCTTACCGCTCTTCATGAGAGTAGCTATTTCATTACGTCGCATACGAACATCGTCTATTTTTTGTTGTATTTTTCGACGAGATTCGTCTACTCTCAATAATTCTTTAATATCTACTTTGTATCCTTTTTTTGCAGCCGAATCATGAACTTTTTCTGGATTTTCTCTGATAAACTTTATATCTAACATATTATATATATTATACAACAAATATGACTACATTATATCTGTAATATTTCGGCTTACTCTGTTCTAAGTGCTTCAATAGGATCAAGCTTCGCTGCCTTTCTAGCTGGCAAAAAGCTAGATACAATAGTAACAATAATTAATAAAATTATCAATCCTATAGCTTGCAAAATATCATATTGCAGCAATGTTATATCTTTAAATCCAATAATATCAGATAGCATAGGATTTATTATCGTACCAATAATCCATGATAGAACTACGCCTAAAGTAGCACCTATGAATCCAATCCATCCAGCCTCATATCTAAACATCTTTGCAACGTGTTTATTGCGCATACCCAATGATTTCATCAACCCAATCTGACTTATTCTCTCTAGAACAGAAACATACATCGTATTGATAATTCCAAATACACTGACCATCAAAGCCAGAACACCAAAACCTATCACTATGATTTGTAATATATTAACAAACTGGAACATCATTGACTGTAAATCTTGCGCTGTCATAACAGTGAACCCAGTTTCGTTTTGAATTCTTTCTTTCATAGAATCAGGGTTCAAACCCTCTTCAATTTCAATTGTTGAAGACAAGTACTTTTGATACGACGCTGTACCCTTTGTAATTTCATCGCCAATATTGTTAAAGTTGTTTTGACTAATCATCAATACACCTTCATTTAATGCAAATGAGGTTTCTTTCAGCACAGCAGCAACTGTAAAATCACGAGTTATCTCTAAATTATTATAATCCGTTAAATCAGTCGCTTTTTTGATATTTTCCTCTGTAACAGGTAATGAGAAGTGTATTGTAATTTTCTTGCCGATTATATCTTTGGCATTGATATTTAAGTCTTTCAGATTCTTTTCTGGTATTATAATTTGGTTATCTGCTATTTGCGTCCCTTGTTCAGGAATCTTGCCTTCTGTTATTTCATTCGCTATCAATGGATCGTATGCTCTCAACATGGTCGTCCATTTTTTATCAACCCCCTCTATAGTCATATATTTCATAGATATCATCTGATAAGGAGCTACATTTTTAACACCATCAATTTTTTCTATCTTGGTTATATCTTCTTTTGAAAGGGTTTCTATTTCTATGCCATATAAATTATCGACGCTTTCGTTATATTCCTTGATCCCCCTATCAGTCACTCCTGAAACATTAATTAAATCGCTCTTGCGACTAACTTGTAATGTGCGTTCACTAATATTCACACCTATCAAACTCGATATATAACTACGCGCGCCATTACCCAATGCTAAACTCGTAATAATAGCAAACGAACCAATCGCAATTGCAAAACTAGTCAATAAAGTACGTACTTTTGACTGCCTGAGATTTTTTCCTGCTCGTCTGACTATATCTATATTACGCACGAATTTTCTCCTTTTTTTGGCGACACATCTACGATTCGTCCATCTCGTACCGAAATCTTAATATCACATTTATTAGCTAATTCGTCGTCGTGAGTAACTATTATTAATATAGTGTCCTCTCTTTTGCTATACCCAAACAATAATTTCTCTATTTCTTCGCTAGTGACACTATCTAGATTGCCTGTTGGCTCATCAGCGAATAATATTTTAGGATCGTTAGCTATTGCTCTAGCTATAGCTAATCTTTG
>JAZRKC010000012.1:0-3286 GCA_045646155.1 Saccharimonas sp. (SeqCode) | reverse complement strand
CAACTCCAACTTCTACTACAGTCGTGCTCACCAAGATATCATACTTTTTATCTTTAAAATCCTGCATTATCTGTTCTTTTTCGCTAGGTTTCATTTTTCCATGCAAAATTCCAATTGATCGGCTGCCAAAAATACTATTTTTCAATCGTTTAAATTCAGCTTCGACACTTTTTATCTCATTTTCATTATTATCTTCAATCAAACTACATATCACATATGCTTGGCGACCATTACTAATCTCAAAATCAACATTTTCGTACATTTTTTTCACACTAACCGGAGAAATAATCTTTGTAATAATTGGTAGACGATTTGACGGGCGTTCGTTTAGTATACTGATATCTAGTTCTCCATAAACAGTTAGCGCCAAACTCCTAGGGATTGGAGTAGCTGTCATAGCTAATAAATGCGGTAATTTACCTGATTTTGACAATAGTTTCTGACGTTGTTCTACGCCAAAACGGTGTTGCTCGTCTATAACAACGAACCCTAAATTTCGAAAAATAACTTTCTTCTGTATTAAAGCGTGAGTACCTACTACTACGTCAATTTCGCCATTTTCAATCTGTTTATAAAGTTCACTCTTGGCTTTGCTATTAACGCTACCTACTAATAGACCAACTTTTATTCCAAATCTACTTAGTAGTTCATTTAATGTATCTGCATGCTGTCGAGCCAATATTTCCGTTGGTGCCATCATTGCAGTTTGATATCCATGACTGCTAGCTTGGCACGCGCACAATCCAGCCACTACTGTTTTACCGCTACCTACGTCGCCCTGAAGAAGCCTATTCATAGGTGTTGACTTCTCGAAATCCTGCAAAATATCCCAAGCTGCCCTGCGCTGAGCATTAGTCAGTTTGAACGGTAATTCAGCTACGAACTTCTTTATCACGTCCACTTCAAATGGTATTGGATAACCATTTAATTTTTGATTTTCAATTTTGTTTAATTGGCTAGCTAATAACAATTCAAATAATTCCTCGAAAGCTAACCTATCGCGAGCTAGCGCTACATCAGCTGAGTTGCGCGGAAAATGCATGTTACTAATCGAATCCGCTCGGCTCATTAATTTTTCACTAGAAACAACAGACATTGGCATAGTTTCTGGGAGTACACTCATAATAGGCTGTAATTGTTCTACAGTTTTACGTACTAATTGAGATTTTAGCCCTTTTATTGAATGATATACTGGTAAAAGTCTATTAGCTTGAATAGGTAGGTCAACTGCTCTTTCAGCAGTAGGGCTCTTTAGCTGATACACGCCATAATTATATTCAAACTCACCGCTAAAATAGAATTCCTCGTTAGATCCTTCTAGCTGTTTAACTCTATATGGCTGGTTAAACCATACTGCCTTTATCTTGCTGCTATCATCTACCAAAACAGCCGTAGTTAATCGTATGCCACGCCTAACCTGTCTAGTAGAAATAGATTCACAACGTGCTTTTATTGTTACTTTGCCAGGTTTTAAATCAGCAATCGGTGTAACTCCACTGAAATCTTCATGACGCATAGGCAAAAACGTCAACAAATCTCCTACTGTATATAGATTCGCATTTCTAAACTGTTCAGCCGTTTTTGGGCCTACGCCTTTTATCTGTTCTAAACTTGTCAGTAAATTCACTTTTACTCTGTAACGCCTAGTATGCCCTCTAGTGCGTAAGCCGTAGTTTCCCAGCCGTCGACAGCTATACTATCTATGCCCATAGATTTAACTGGATAATCATTTCCACCTTCGTTTAGCTTATCGCCAAAAAATAGTATTTCATCTTTACTGATATGATTATACTCAATTAGCTTCTTCATGCCATAAGCCTTATCGATTCCAGGTTTGGTGACATCGGTACTGGTCGTACCACCGATTCTGACCTCTAGTTCAGGCAATAGCTCAGCGACTTTATCTCTATACACAATTCGAACATCTTTATACTTCTCAGCCCAGGCATATTTATCTTCTGGACTAGCCTTTTGACCGAGCGCCGACATAGTAATTTGGCTCTCTCTGTCCTCGATAATTTCTCCAACAGGATTATCACACCATATACCCATTTCTTTAGCAACTTTTTCAAGCGTGTCAACAATATCTTTCTTTTGCTTAGGAGTTAAATCTTCGGCATACTGCACTTGCCATTCGCGCTCCAGCTCGTCATATAGATAATATCTAGTTCCGCAAGTAGGCATTGCATGAAACTTGGTCAACAATTTTTCGTCAATATTCAATCTATCTATAACTTGAGATTTAATTTGCTCAAACTTACCGCCAGTAATAACGCATATTTCATATTTTTCGATTAATCGCCCTAGGTTTTCGCTCATGCGATCAGTAATCGGTGATTTAGTGATTGCCAATGTGTCGTCTAGGTCAAATGCAATAATTTTCTTCATATTTCTCCTTCGTATATATTATTATCGTACCAAAATAAAATTGTTTTTTCCTTTTTTTATGAGTGATTTTTTATTAATCTCAAAATCTTGTGAAATTTTTTCACCATTTACACTAATAGCCCCACTAGCTATCAAACGCTTTGCGTCGCCATTACTTTTAGCAACGCCGCTATCGACTAATATACTAATTGTTGTATTTTTGCCTACAACTGGAATTTCTTTACTTAATTCATCTAAATCTTTGTCGGTAAGCTTATCTATATGCTCATCACCAAATAGCACGCCGGTAACTCTCTCGACACTTTCACGCCTATCACGACCATGAACAAACTCAGTCACTTCCCGCGCTAAAGTTTTTTGCAACAACCTTTTCCCTGGATTAGCACGATGCGAATCGATTATATCTTCAATTGTACTTTTATCTAGTAGAGTATAGATTTTTATCATATCTTCGCTTGTCACGTCGTCGCAATTAAGCCAAAATTGATAAAACTTAAATGGACTGGTTTTTTCCGGGTCAAGCCAGATAGCGCCGCCTTCTGATTTACCAAATTTTACCCCTGTTTGTTTGTTTACGACCAAAGGAGCTGTCAGAACATGAGCTTCACCGCCATCTAACTTACGAATTAAATCAACACCAGTTACACTATTTCCCCACTGATCAGACCCCGCTAACTGCAGTTTCACTCCATAATTACGATACAAGTGTAGAAAATCATACCCCTGTATCAATGCGTAACTAAACTCAGCATAGCTGATACCACTGCCACCCTCGCCAATACGTGTTTTGATAAAATCGCGATCAAGTAACTGTGTCATACTAACGTTTTTGCCGACTTCTCGCAAAAAATCCATATATCTAACGCCACTAAACCAATCAATATTATCAACGATTTCT
>JAZRKC010000011.1:0-4596 GCA_045646155.1 Saccharimonas sp. (SeqCode) | reverse complement strand
TTCAGAAAGTAATTCTTTCTCAATAAAAAATCTTTTCAAACTATTTAGCCTTTGTCGGCGACGACGAAGTCTTCTTCTAGCCGATCTAGCATCACGCCTTGGTTTCGCAAGAGACTCACCCTTTGAATTTTCTGGTGTATCAAAAATTCTAACACCTAAATCTTCTATTCTTTTTTTATCTTCGTTAATTACAGCCCAACCTACACTAGTTGTACCTATATCAAGACCGAGGCTATATCTCATATAATAAACTCCTTATTATATTCTTTCCATTATAAATTATATAATAATTAACGTAATAATCAAGTGTAGTAGTTGTACATACAACTAAAGGCGTCTTACGACGCCCTTCACCGTGCGTAGATCTCCGCTAAATAAATAGCAGCTACTTATTATAGAGACCTGTGCAATTAAAATTGTGATACAATTCTTACTCAAGGAATTGTATATTTAATTATACTTTTATCACGAATTTACGTCAAGTAATCATCCCACATAATTAAAAGGCCGGCAACTATTACAGCGCCGGCCGAATGGTTGGTTTGGCGTCACAATCTTAGCCGCATATCATAATCGGCTATCCGACCAAGTTTGATTTCACCAGAGAAATCTTCACTTAGTGTTCGGATTTCTCTGATTGTTCGCTCTTTTTTCAGCGAGCTTGCTCTGAAGTTCTTCCTCTAAGCAAATATATTCTTCCTGTACAGAAGCAAACTCGGCCGTACAACGGACAAGATCATCCTCGAGTTTCTTATACTCTTCCAAAGCGGATAAGTAACGAAACTTGGCATCAATATATGCCTCGCGCGCTTTATTAAACGCAGTACTGTCGGTTTTTGGTGCACGACATTCAGCGCTTGCTCTCGCATCGCGATTTTCTTGGATTAATCTTCCGACTTCCTTGTTGAGTTTATTGCGACGTTTTTTGTGTCTATGACCTTCGGCTGCAAAAGCGCGCGCCATATCTCGATCACCGTATTCGTATTCACTACTAGCACTTTTGAAGCATTCTTTCATCGCTTGATGCTCAGCGTTAGCTTCAGCACAAAGCGACTTGATAGTAGCGTGATTTTCCTCACGAATCTCATGATACTCACTCCAAACTTCTCGATAGTTGTCACTGGAATGTTGTATAGCATCAAATTCGTTATACATTTCTTCTCGAGTACGGCAACGCTCCTCCCAAGCGGCCATCATAGTAACACGCGCTGCATTAGTTTTCTTTACCATATCAGCGCGTTTTTGATATACTGATTGTTTACGGTCAGAAGCCTCTTTCTCCCTAGATATCAAAGTATCCAGTTCGAAGCTTTCTACCACTTCAATCACCAACCTTTCAAATGTAGAAAACAAGTCTAGTCAGACTCGCCATAGTTAATTATAGCAAAAAATCTACAAACATAACCATTTTTATGATTAATTTCTACTAAGCTTTTCTAGTTCCATTATCATTTTCTCTAGATTATTTTTTGCAGTCTCGGAAACAGGCAGATTACCCAAAATATCTTTTAATTTACAATTGTATCCAAGTAAATAATCATCTGGTGCAAAGTTGCAAATTCTCCATTCTCCGCGCCTGACTGTAATTACCATCGGTATAATAGGCAAATTATCCACTACGATTCCTGTCTTTTTCAAATATTCACGCAGATATTTCACATGACCGCGATTTTGCATGAATGGATTATAAAAATAACTCTTTTTTCCGCCTAAATACTGTACCCATAATCTACGCTTTGCGTTGCCATATATCTTTCCGGCGTAATTTTTACACTCAAAAACTAACAATCCACGCGTCGACACTACCAGCAAATCTATCTCGGTAAATTTTTTATTAGATTTTGGAATATATAAATTGCGCAAAATTTGCTTTTCAGGAATATGAAAATCCTTTGTCAGCGTCAAAAAAGCAGCCTGCTCTCCGGAGCTACCTTTGTTTCGCCATTGATACGGATTACAGAGCTTATCTATGCCATTTGCATAAAACAACCAGATAAACAAAGCACATAATAAAATTATAGATGTCAAAACAAGCGACACTATACAATAATACACTAAATCGCCCATGAACGTTGTAAAAATATCTACTATTATTTCGTTATTGATTCGTTCGCTACACGACGTAGTTCAGCTAAATGAGCCTGATAACTATTCAACTCGTTTTGAATTATCTGACCGTATTGAGGTATTGCATCATTGAGCCATAAAGCAGTTGCGTATGAGATAATAGCTAATTTTTCGTCGCCCAAATCGTTTTTTATGGTATTAAAATCTTCGCTAGATTCATAATCCGGCTTGAAACCGCTCAACCAATTTTTAGCTTTGTCAGAATCATCCTGAATCTCATTAAATTCATTAATTTCATCTTCGTCTAATTCTTGTATCAAACGTTCAGAAATTATTTCCGTAAATTCTTTCGTGAACTCATCTATATATTTTTGCTTCCGAGATTCATCCATATTGGCAACATCATATCCAATACTACTCAAGAAATTATCGTTAATTTGAAACATATAACCCCCTTGTTTTATTTTATAGAAATATTCAAAGATTTAGCTGTATTAACTATTGAATCAACGACATTTTGTGGCATATTGCCAGATCGAGCAATACCATGCCAACCATTTGTCGAATCATAATAAGCAAAGTTACCTATTTCATTCCAGTTCAGATTATTATAAATCGTATGTGCATTTTCTGGACCAAACATCTTGCCTAATTGCTCTAACCAGCCGCCACCACTACGTACATTTAATTGTTCAGGACTAAATGTGTTCGCTATTTCACTACCAGACTCTATTATCGGATTACCTAAATCAGTCCCCGTAGACTCAATAGCATCGACTAAATCAGTCCCCGTAGGCTCAATAGCATCAATCTGTGGCACAGAAGAAGCCTCGGCATTAGGCATCGCACTAAATTCAGAAGTAGAAGTAGAACCTCCCATATTCATAGTTTCATGGAGCATTGCTCCCGCAGCTCCTCCCATTAGGATACCAGCTCCGTGCAACATTGTCTTCTTGAGCGCCTTGTTATGAGCTTCAGTTCGTGATATGTAGCCTTTTTCTGCGTTATTTTTGAAAATTTCCTTTGAAACACCAGTTGCCACATCTGCGATATTATCGTGAGTATTTTTACGGCGCATTTCATCAAATTTATCGTCACTTATAGCCTGCTCGTCGTAATTTTGCAATTGTTTATCTAGTGTATTCATTCTAGAGCCGAAATACGTCGCAGCACCACTAGCAGCACCGACTGCTATTGCAGCTGGAGCGGCAGCTATTCCGCCAGAAATACCTGCAATTTTACCAATCGTCAAACCTGTAACGAAGTTTCTCTTGTTGCCTCTGTTTAAGAATTCGCCTATTTTTGCCATAGCTTTTGCAAAAGCGTTACGATTTTCTATTCGTTCCAGGCGCTCTTCTCTAGTTGCTCGACGAGAATCTCTATCTAATCGACGCATCTCATCATACATGTCGTCAATTTTTGCGCGCTTGATTTCTTCCTCGCTCCCTTTATATAGGCCTGCAGCTTCTGTAGCTGCGATTATCTCCTTGGAATATGCCAAATTGGCTCTCATCAATTCTCTTCCAGCATAGTCTAGTTTTTTAGCTCTCTGTTGGAAATGTTTTTTCCTGCCTATTTTTGTTTCAAAATCAGCAAGTGCTTTTGCATAATTTTGCAAAGCTTCGTCGTATTTCAATTTTTGCTCGATATTATTTAGACTCTCTCGTATTTCATCTTTAGACGGTACTTCTGCCTCTGGATTATCTTCTGGGGCAGCGTCAATATCTTGCTGTTCGCCAAGAACTTCTTGTATACGTTCTTGCCATTCCGAAGAAACCTCACCACTCGCCAAAATATCCCTTAGTAATTGCTTTTCAGTAGATTCCGTCTCCAGTTCTGATGTATCAGCAGGTTGCTCTGAGTCATCTGGAGTCTTTCCCTCTACGATATCACGAAGACGACCGCTATTTGGTTCATCATTTTCTGTTTTCTCGACACCAGTTATATCATCTTCAGTCACCAAATATTGTTTACGGTCACCATCTACAAGCAGATATTCCATCTTGCCCGTTCTCTTATTGAGATGCCTGTTGGCAATATTATAATCACCCGGCTTATAATACCCGTCTTTACTAGATTTACTCGATGCGGCTACATCGCCAGCTTCAATTTTACTCGTATCTTGATTAGTGCCAAAATCTTCCGTCTCACTAGATTTTGGTACTAGATCCTGTACATCTATCGGATCTATACCAATGGGCATGGGCAATTCATCTATATATTTCAGTTTTTTTACTTCGCCGCTCTTGTCGTTCGCGTCGTTCTTTGCTCCACCAGGCTCTTGTGCACCCATAAATTCTCTATTACGGAGTAGCTCGTCCGCTATAGGGTCTATACTTGCAGTATTTTTCTCATCAACCGAGTCCGTCTTTTGTGGAGCTTCATTGTTATATTTATTTGTGTTATTTTCGAACGACTCTTTCATATATTTCCCTTTTTATATCACTGCGTATACATAGATACTTATACATTAGCACTTTCGCGCAAAATTATCAATCATTTACTATAAAATTTAAATTTTTATATTTA
>JAZRKC010000010.1:0-3043 GCA_045646155.1 Saccharimonas sp. (SeqCode) | reverse complement strand
TTGTTAGTTACAATGTTATCGGCGGAGTATTATGGACAACAGCCTTTACACTATTAGGTTATTTTGCTGGCGACATCCTCAAAAAGATGAACATAAATATAGAACTTGCTGCAATAATCATAGTTCTAATCAGTATCATGCCAATAATTATTCCTATATTAAAGGATAAAAAACGCCGCAATCATATAATTAACTCGGTTAAATATCAATTCCGTGTAATATTACGAAAAGATAAAAAAGCTGATTAATTATACTATCGTTTCAAAACCTTCTTTAGATATACACCCGTTATACTTTTTGGATTATTTATAATTTGTTCTGGTGTACCCTCGGCAACTACAGTACCACCGTTTACGCCACCTTCGGGACCTAAATCAATAATCAAATCTGCACATTTTATAACTTCTAAATTATGCTCGATAATCACCATACTATTACCTCCGCCTATAAGCTTCTGTAGAATCTCCAATAATTTCTTTACATCAGAGGTGTGCAACCCAGTTGTTGGCTCATCGAGAATATATAGTGTATGACCAGTCGAACGTCTCGCTAATTCCGTAGCTAATTTAATACGCTGCGCTTCACCGCCACTAAATGTTGTAGCTGGCTGGCCTAGTTTAATATAGCCTAATCCCACTTCTTGTATTGTTTTGAGCTTGTGTTCGATCGCTGGAATATTTTCAAAAAATACACATGCTTGGTCTATTGTCATCTCTAATATATCAGATATCGTTTTGTCTTTATATTTAATTTCGAGAGCTTCTCGGTTATATCTCTTGCCATGGCAAACAGGACACTGGACATAAACATCTGGCAAAAAATGCATTTCTATCTTGATAGAGCCGTCGCCCTGACAATTTTCACATCGTCCGCCTTTAACATTAAAGCTAAATCTACCGGCTTTATATCCACGAATATTCGCCTCCGGTGTATTTGCAAACAATTCACGTATTTGAGTAAATACGCCAGTATATGTAGCAGGATTCGATCGAGGTGTACGTCCAATAGCAGATTGATCTATTACTATGACCTTGTCTATATTATGAATACCCTCAATATCATCATGCTCTCCGGGAACTTCTTGTGCTCTATGCAGTCTAGCTGACAATTCTTTTGAAAGTATATCGTTTACTAACGTCGATTTTCCACTACCACTAACTCCGGTAACTAGTGTCATTGCACCCAAAGGAAACTCGATATCAATATTTTTCAGATTATTTTCTCGAGCACCGCGAACAGTCAATTTATAATCTTTCTTTATTTCGCGTCGCTTTTTTGGTATAGAAATCTTTTCAGCACCCGATAAATATCGCCCTGTTATACTATTAGCGTCCTTAGACACCTCGTCTGGCGTACCTTGCGAAACAATATATCCGCCCTTATCTCCAGCGACAGGTCCTATATCTACCAAATAATCAGCCTGAGCAATCGTATCTTCATCGTGTTCAACAACCAATACAGTATTGCCAATATCTCGCAAATGTTTCAATGTACCAATTAATTTATCATTATCTCTCTGGTGTAATCCGATAGAAGGTTCATCTAATACATACAAAACACCTTGCAAACCAGCCCCAATCTGTGTAGCTAGACGAATACGTTGTGCTTCACCTCCACTCAAAGTATTAGCGGAGCGCAAAAGAGACAGATACCCAAGCCCAACGTCTCGCATAAAGCCTAATCGTGCGTTAATTTCTTTTATAATCGGTTTCGCTACTAGCATCTGTTCGTCTGTTAGATTTTTTATCTGCATAGCCTCAATAGCATCAACAACACTAAGTTCACATATGTCCATAATATTCAATCCCTCGATAGTTACAGACAAAACAGAGGGCTTCAAACGCAAACCACGACAAGCCATACATTCACGTTCACGCATAAATCTTTCTATATCTTTGCGAACAAATTCGCTATCCGTTTCACGATGTCTACGTTCCAAATTTGGAATAACGCCTTCATACGTAGCTTCATATTCGCGTTTATTACTCAATCTCAATTTATATTTTTCATTACCAGTTCCGTACAAAATCATATCAAGATGTTCCGGTTTTAAATCTCGAACCGGCGTCTGTATACTGAAACCGTGAGCGTCAGCCACAGCTTTCATTCTTGTCAGATACCAAGCGTCAGAGTTCATACGATTGTACGGACGAATCGCACCCTCTGCTATCGTCAAATTTTGATTCAAAATTAAACTAGGGTCTATTTCTAGTCTATGTCCCAATCCAGTACACACAGGACAAGCTCCTTGCGGAGCATTAAAACTAAAAAGTCTTGGCTCTAATTCAGGTATCTCTTCATTTGGATGATCAGAACAAGCATAATGTTGACTGTATGAATGCATTTTATCAGCATCAACATCTAATACATGTACTATTCCGTTAGACTGCTCCAAAGCTTGCTCAACGGACTGAGTAATGCGACTTAGAGCATCTGGTCTCATAATCAACCTATCGACAACAATTTCAATATCATGCTTGTGCGTCTTTTGTAATTCAGGAAATTCATCCAAAGCATAGATAACACCGTCAACACGAGCACGAGCAAATCCCAAGCGTGTATACTGTTCTGGAATATGCATAAATTCGCCTTTTTTCTGCATAACAATAGGAGCTAGTATCATCATCTTAACTCCTTCATCAATTTTCATGATTTCATCTACAATCGATTGTGGAGTCCTTCTCTTTACTACCTTCTTACATATCGGACAATGCGGTGTGCCTATCCGCGCAAACATCAATCGCAAATAATCATAAATTTCTGTAACTGTTGCCACTGTCGAACGAGGATTGCGACTAGTAGATTTCTGATCAATCGATATAGCTGGACTCAAACCGTCTATGCTATCAACATCCGGCTTGTCCATAATACCCAAAAATTGCCTAGCATAACTAGATAACGATTCGACATATCGTCGTTGACCTTCTGCGTAAATGGTATCAAAAACCAACGATGACTTGCCGCTTCCAGAGGGGCCAGTTATAACAACAAATTTATCGCGAGGAATATCTACATTAACATTTTTCAAATTATGCTCGCGGGC
>JAZRKC010000009.1:0-5119 GCA_045646155.1 Saccharimonas sp. (SeqCode) | reverse complement strand
GTATGGGCAATCGCACGCCCACAGACAATTCAAGAAGTTGCCGAAACTTTACCGGATCATTTAGCAGGAAAGGTAAATAAACTTTGGAGTATTGCTCAAGATTCTTTAAAGGAGCGTAAGTATCTTCGTGCCGAAAAAGCTCTTTTGACCATTCTGCACGTAGATGAGCGCAATGCTACTGCGTACAATCGTTTGGGTATACTCTATGCCAAACAGCGCGCTTATCGCGAAGCAATAGAATGTTTTGAAATTGCACAAAGTCTAGACCCTAGCCCATCGAGTTTACATAATGTGGGTCTAATTTATTTCGAAACGGAGGATTTCGAAAAGGCTTCTTTAGCATTTGAGCAAGCTCTAGAAATGGAAGACAATATAGCTTCTAGACATATAGCCTACGCAAAGGTTCAAGAAAAGCTAGGCAATAACAAAAAAATGATAGACCATTTAGAGACTGCTGTACGAATAGAGCCTAGTATCCAGGGTATAAATATACTAGCCGACGCCTATGATCGTACTGGTGAGTCAGAGAAAGCCTCTAAATTACGAGAATATCTAAATAAAGCATTGTCTAGCAAAAACCCGCCAAGAAAACACGTTCAGCAAGTCAGTAGAGTAGTATCATAAAATATTCAAAAAATATATTGACTTTTTGATACAAATAATATACACTTGTCGATTAGGTGATAAATTCAGATGCTTTTGTGAGTTTTGACATCCAATCACCCGCACTTTTCTCAAATGAAAAGACACGGATTATTTTAGCAAACACTTTCAGAAGCTGACAGAAAGGAAAGAAATATGTCAGAAGATAAACCAGTGTTTTATGCCATTATTCTTCCGCTTGCATGTTGCGCAGGTTTATTGGTCCTTTCAATCATATTTGAGCCATTACGACCCCTTCTTTGGTTTATCGAGGCGTTGGCAATCGCAATATGTGCAATAGGTCCAATGATCCTCGAAATCTAAGGACAACCAACAAAACAAATTCAAAACTCACATTTATCATCCTCTCTCCGGAGGGGTATTTTATTTATTTTCACATTTTGTATTGACTTTTTTACAAAAAGATATATAATTACCATTCGGGTGATAAATTTCGGATGTTTTTGTGAGTTTTGACATCTAGTCATCTGTACCTTTAGACACTAAAAACGACACTGGAAAGGAGCATATTATGTTCTCTTCTTTATTGAAGTCTCTGGGAATCGTAGGATGCACTATATGTGCATTCTGGTGCGCCTACATCGTATGCGAGATATGGTTCAAATCCGAAATGGTGTATACGATTTTCTCTATAACAGCATTAGTTGCTGCTGTTATGGCGTTAGTCGCATTTATATTGTCAATAGTGTTAGGGAAGGATAGATAATCCTTTCGTAAAACAAAGACAAATTCAAAACTCACACACCCCTCTCCGGAGGGGTATTTAAATATATAACCGTTGTTAATTTTATGTTATAATAGATAGAGAAGCTTGTTATAGTACGCCGTGATAGCTCAGTCGGTAGAGCACGTCCATGGTAAGGACGGGGTCACGAGTTCAAGTCTCGTTCACGGCTCCAAATTCCCGATAAAATCAGAACACTCTGATAAAAATCAGGGTGTTTTTGTGTAATATTGCTTATTTTTATATTTAAGCATTGACTTTTTGGCAAAAAAATGCTATATTAATAGTAGGTGGTGATCTTTAACATTTTTGTGAGTTTTGGTGTTAAACGCCACGTCTTTGCATTGTTCGTTTTTTACAACTTCGAAAGGGTTGATTACGATGAATACGAAGCAGATGACATACATAGGTTTGAGTGTTTTCTTTGTGTTTTGTGCTTTCCTTCTCTGGAGCATGGGGTATGTCAAATACCCGCTAGTCATGCTAGCATGTTCTGGAGCAAGCATATATCAATTTATGCAAGAGCGCGAAAAAAGCAAATCCTAGATAGACCGCATCAAACACGACCTCATACCAGAGAGAAGGGGAAATTTAACCTTAATGTCGAGAAAGTTTTCGACACAAGCTCTCATTCAAAACTCACCCAGCCCCTCTAAACTAGAGGGGCTTTTAAACTGCTTATTTTTATATTTAAGCATTGACTTCTTGACGAAAAAATGTTATATTAATAGTAGGTGGTGATCTTTAACATTTTTGTGAGTTTTGGTGTTCAAGCATTACACCTTTTGCGCTATCGGGCAAAAAATCCCGATTATCATGACAGCAAGCTGTCCAGTATGTGTATCCACTCATAAAAGAGAGTGAAGAGGTGGTGATTCTCATGAATGAGAGAATAACTATTTTTTCGTTGATAGGCGGCATCTTTTTGTACTGCATATCACACTTGTATTTTATATTCTTGATGGTATGTGTAATCATGTTGCCATTGAGCCTATTCATCAAACTGGTTTGCTTAGTTGCGGCCGGCGTAAAGGTCTTTGTTGACATATGGCTTTGATTCACCATCAGACACAGCATTTGCAAAACTCACCCAGCCCCTCTAACACAGAGGGGCTTTTAAACTGCTTATTTTCTATTGACTTTCTATGAAAAAAATTTATATTAACAACAGGGTGAAATATCTTTGACATTTTTGTGAGTTTTGATGTTCAAATATTACACCTTTTGCATCGTTCGTTTCACAACTTCGAAAGGGTTAATCATGACGGATACAAAGCAAATGAAATACTTGTGCACGATGATCGCTCTCGGACTTAGTGCTTGTATTCTTCTATATTTCGGACTTCTAGTTATCCCGTTCATCTTGGTAATAGGTGAACTAATATGTATGCACCTATTTTTGAAAGAAACCAAAAAAGAATAACGCTCCCAAAACTCACCCAGCTCCTCTAAACTAGAGGGGCTTTTAAACTGTCCTTTAAAATAAAAAAGCGCCTAAGCGCAAAATATCAAAATCTTACTCTGTGATGGTGCCGGAGGTAGGACTCGAACCTACGAAGCGTTACCGCGAGAGATTTACAGTCTCTTGTCATTGCCACTAGACGACTCCGGCATACCGTAATTTAACAACAAAAGTTATTATTGTTAAATTATGGAGCCGCTTTACGGATTCGAACCGTAGACCTGCTGTTTACAAAACAGCTGCTCTAACCAGCTGAGCTAAAGCGGCAAGCAATTTACCTAATAATTATAACAAATAAACTAATATAATACCACCCCTAGATTAACAAAAAGTTTACTTTTATAACAGATATTGATATATATGACATTTTCTGCTAAAATAGATAATCGAACTTGTAATACTAAATAAAGGGAATTTTATGGCAAAAAAGACCAATACCAAGCGCAAAATCATCGCTTTAGTAAGCGAGCTAACTGGCCATCGTACATACGTCACACGCAAAAATACTCAGAACACACCAGATAAGCTTGTTCTCAGAAAATACGATCCAAAAGCTCGTAAACACGCTAAATACGTAGAGACCAAGAAATCACTTGGTAGGAACGAAGTCAAGCCACGCAAGGGTTAATCATCGTCCCTAGTTGCGCAAATCGCATCAATTGATTGCGCTAACCACAAAACATTTGAAAGCATTTTATCTAGAAGCGCTCCAGTAGGGCGCTTGCTTTCTATATACATATAGATAATGTTATTTTCTATCTCGAAGCTAGCCTGTTGAAAATGTTTCATCATAATCTCTGTAAGTTGCGGTATAATTATGCGCTCAATTTGTATAGTATCCATAGGGGCGCCATAAACTGTATATTCGTCTAGAAAATCGTTCTGATACGGCCATTGATTACCCATATATAACGGTTGCATAGATCTATTTACGTGCAATAATGTGTCTTCACGATTTTTGTGTCCAATATAGAGACGGGGAAGTGACTGTGTAGTCTTGAGTTCTATCGAAAAAATCAAAGATTGCGTTTTTTGCTTGGATTGTGTTTTTTTGGAGTATTTCTTGTCTATACGCGTCACAAACGTAACATCATAACCATACAAATTACCTATCAAATAATTCGTATCTCGGTGAGTAATAGACGACGTGTGCCCGCGAATTCTCTTGTGTTGATCGTCTATATAATCCACTCGTCCAAAATAAACCAATCCAAAGCGGTCAGCAAAATCTTTAATTGTTTTGCGGTTTAATATTACATTATGCACAGACGCAGAGGCTGCCTTTTTTATGATGTTTTTTACATTTAGCGTTTTTTTCATTATTTGTTCTCCGATATTGTATCTAGTACTGTGGACATAAATTCTGCTTGACTCCATGCCAGTGGAGATAGAGAGCGTTCATCTCCAGTTTGTGGATCAATTTGTTCTGATAAAACTCCCGTAGACCACGCACATTCGCATACCCAATCGAGAATTGCATATGCAGTATGATTATCCCCAGTTTCTAGGCAATATTGCGCCATCCAAAGAGAAGTATTAAACCACCAATTGGGTTCATCGTCTTCGTATTGCTGGTATTTATCATTTTCGTATCTAGGCAAGCCTAGACGATTAGGAGTAGAGAAGTCAAATGTCTTCTTGGCTGTATTTATACTGTTTTTTATCTCGTCACTATCTACAGAAAACAAACCAAACATAAATGAACCATAAATGCTAGACGAATCTATTGTAGTATCTTGCGTAATATCACCATCACTTGAAACTGATATACTTTTCACAATAGACTCTCTGTCTTTGCTATATAATTTTTCGCGAGCAGAGCGCTTAATAGATTCTGCTGTAGAACGCCAAGAAACAGCAGACAAACTATCTTGACGAATTTCAGCCAATTCTGCAGCTGCAGCTAAAGATGCGTATGTAACTGCAGTTGTATATGTAAATGTAGCATATTGCTCCTCCCATAAGTCATAGGAAGCTTTTGGCAAACCTGTACGGATATCTACGTAGTTAGCTAGAAAATTAGCCATCGGAACAACCATACTATCATAAAATTCTTTTAGAATAGAATCGTCTTTTGTAGTTTTGTAAAACTGACTAAAAACAAAAAGTACCAAAGCTGTTTCATCAGCTTGAATTGGCGGAGCAATAGAACCATCGTCATGAACATACGCATGCCAACTACTACCCAAAGCCCCATCAGCACGGTATTTATGCATCAAATAACCTCGCGTAGTCATTACGCGCCTACAAAAATCAAAAAAGTTACGAGG
>JAZRKC010000008.1:0-3453 GCA_045646155.1 Saccharimonas sp. (SeqCode) | reverse complement strand
CGCTACAAAGTATAATCGAGCGATATCATCCTCTGTGTTAGCTTTTTCGCGGATAGCTAGATTTGCCGGGTAATTTATGGTTTCACCTCTGCTACTGAACCATTTTTTATCGGTCGAATTGATTATATATACTGTTTCAAACTCCAAACCTTTTGATTTATGGGCTGTCATCAAGTTTACAGCGTTCTTTGATGAATTTCCGATTTGTATAGTACTGTTTATGGATATTTCGAATTTGTCGCATTGATCAATGAAATTTATGAAATCATCGAGGTATAGGAAGCTATTTGGCTTATATTCTCGTAATTTAGATCGAATAGCGCGAAGCGCCTCTAATGATTCTATGTAGGCAATAGGATTTTCTTCCAAATTATTCTTGTTGAAATAATAGTCATAATATGGTGATCTGTATTGCTCGGCGCTATCTATAACTGATGGATTTCCTATTATTTCATCAATCATATCTTCTAGTGATTTATGTTTTGAATCTTTGGCACATTCAATAATCCAGCTAGCGATAGGTCTCAATGAATCGTTTTCTAGCATGATTTCTAACCAGCTTAGACGCTCTCGATTAGCCTTCAGACTTAATCTCCAGATTGTTTCAGCCGGTATGTTAAACATAGGATGACACAGCAACTCGGGTATCATGCTATTTGCTAAATCATGATTTTCGTTTGAAATTTCAGATATAATACGTGCTATAAGTTCTATGGCTTGTATACTATTTAGTGTGAGTACATTATCTCTAAAATCGTAATTAACAGATATATTATTATGTAATAGATACGGAACTAGCGACTTCAAAGAGTCGTGCTTGCGCGCTAGCACTGCGATTTCATTCGGATTCGTTCCTTTGGAAATTTGTTCTGCTATGGAATTTGCTATCCAGTGATATTCGGTTTGTATATTTGGTAAATCGACTATTTTGACGTCTGCATCTGCATATTTCTGAGTTCTTGCTGTCAATTTTTTGCAGATATCCATAGAAGTTTCTAATCTATTAGATATGTTAGTAGACACTTCTCTGGAACTCTCTAGTATTTTGTCTCCTGAACGGTAATTTTCGGTCAGTATAATATGTTTGAAATTTGGATAGTATTGTCGAAAATGCATGATATTATTTATATCTGCACCTTGAAAGCTATAGATAGCTTGATCGTCATCTCCTACCGCCATGACATTAGGATCATCACCAGTGGCGGTCTCTGTGAGTTTAAATAAAATCCTCATTTGAGCAGGGTTTGTATCCTGGAATTCGTCTACCATGATATATTGATAACGCTCCTGGAGATTCGAGACTAACTCTGGATATTTATCCATAGCTTGAATGACGTTTAATATCATGTCGTCAAAATCAAATAACTCAGCCTCGTTCATTCGGAGCATGTATTGCTCGTATATAAATGCAAGCGTACGAAGTTTTTTATTACGTTTGCGATCTTCAACGAATACGTAATCGCCATTTTTATTTTTTTTAAGCCATTTATCGCGCCATGCTTTTATATTATTTTTATCTAATGCATTTTTTAGACTAACAAGAAAAGGAGCTGACAAGGGTTCTATTGATGGCGGTAGTGATAACTCTTTTGTGCTTAGTGAGTTTATTTCTTCGGCAACCGCATATAATGATGTAACCATTTTTTCAAGTAATGATGCTTTTGCTCTTAAGCTTATAGAAAATATTTCTGTTAATTTAGGCTCTACTTCATCTATGAATTTTTCGTTTGCGTCGATGATCTGCAATAGTTCGGCGGCAGTCAATCCGGCGTTTTTTAGGTCTCTTATGGAGCTAAGGATGTCTTTTTTGGCTGAATATTTGCCATTAAATTTGCTCGCTAATGCGTCGCGATAATCTAGTTCATCTAAAATTTCTTCTATAATTAGGTTTTTAGAGATATCATCGGCTATATCGAGAGACGCACCATTATAAAAGTACTCATGATTTTGATTGATAATTTCTGTACAAAAACTATGAAAAGTGTGAATAGAAACCTTGTAAGCTTCTGGTCCTATTATACTTGTGAGCCTAGCGCGCATTGCCGCTGATCCGCTATCGGTGAATGTTAGACATAATATATTTTCTGGTGATGCGTCGGTCTTGCGTAATATGTTGGCTGCGCGCATACTCAAAAGTTCGGTTTTTCCAGTTCCCGGCCCTGCTATAACTAGTAGCGGGCCATCAATAGTCTCGACGGCTAATTTTTGGGCTTCGTTTAGGGATTTTTTGCGTGTATCAAAATCGTTACTCATTATGGTATATTTTAGCAAATTTTAGTGCAAAAAGTACACTTGACTTATGGTAAAAACGCAAAATTTGTGGTATACTATATATGTGAACAATGAAGAAATCATTGATGAATTAGCTCTTGAATCTGCAGCTAAACATAAATTTGGTGTAGCGATTGAGATTAATAAAATAATAGCCCGTAATTTCCCTGTTGGGGCTTCTACTTATGCTACGCTTTTTTTGTCAAAGAAAAATCATTTGTATTGTTATATATATGGTAGCGCTAGACATAAACTAGGCGAAATTTCGAAAATATGCAATCGTATAGGAATCAAACCAGAAATATATTTTCCACCAAATGCTCAGGTAGATTATTTTAATAGATTGGCATTAGAAAAATTCAACTTGGTTTTTCCTGGATTCAAGCATCCTACAGATAATGATTTACGATACTATCGTACGTTAGTCCCATATTCCCCTGCGCTAATAAAAGTTGGGGAGATAAAAAATGGCGTAATATATTGTGCAGACAGCGACGCAAAAAATGGATGGAGACCATTTAAACGTTTGTCATATAGCCATATATATACAGTAGAAAACGATAAATCAAACTAGAAATTGTTCTGTATCTTGTCTAAAACTACCAGATGCTCAATATGAGGAGTTCTAGGGAAGAAATTATATCCCTTGTGGTATTTTATTCCATATTTATCAGCCAACATGGCGACATCTCTAGCTTGCGTTACAGGATTACAACTTAGATAAATAATTCTTTCTGGTTCGGATGATAATAGTTTTTCGATTACATTTTTGTGTAGTCCAGCTCGTGGAGGATCTACTATAATTGTAGCGTTGCTATCTATGTAATCCAAAGCCTTTTCGCTTGGTGACAAAATCGCTCTTGCTTTTTTATTTAGCTTTAATTTTTCTATATTTCTTTTCATTTCTTTGACGGCGTACTCATTTATCTCTACTAGTGTTACATTACCGTCACCAATAGTAAGCCCTATTGTACCGACTCCACTATATAAATCTACGATAGGCTTATTTTTTGATATGAATTTTTTCATATCAACAAGAGCTTTTTCATACAGGGGTAGATTTACCTGAAAGAAACTTTCGGCTGTATACTGAAAATCTATTCCTAATATATTGTCGGTCAATATAGTATTGCCAAATGAGGTTAGTCTTTCGGTAATTTTGCTAGCTGGACTTTTTGGGTC
>JAZRKC010000007.1:0-2994 GCA_045646155.1 Saccharimonas sp. (SeqCode) | reverse complement strand
CCGTTTCTGCCCCAGCTACTGCGAGCGCGCACTTCCGCAGCGCCACCTTTTGTGCGCACTCCTATGAATTCATGAGTATGTGCAAGTATTCTTTCGCCTGGACGCAAGACTATTATAGGATGATCGGCAGGGATGTTTTTAAACAATTGATATCCGTTTTGCTCACACCATTCTTTGTGAGGGATTGCCTGAAGCGGTCCTTTGAAATAGCGAGAAACATCTTCTTTGTCAAAAGGATTATAAACTTTTGAATTATCGGCCGATTCTTGTTTATAAAAGTAATAGCCAAGTGTGAAATCTAGACTAGCTTCGCTAACATGGTCTTCATTGTATGGTACGCTAACTATTGATCCATCTTCTATCGCCTGCTTGATTTCTATATTACTATAAACACTCATGTAAATTTTCCTCCAATACATTTAGTATTATATTATATATTGTATGAAAAGTATCGTTGTTGCTTACGACAGGAGTCGTGCTATTGGTGCAAAAAATAAATTATTATGGGGGCATGATATGCCTGCAGATTTAAAGCATTTCAAGAAAATAACTATGGGCGGTTCGGTAATAATGGGTAGTAATACATATTCGTCTATAGGACGAGCTTTGCCTGGTCGTGAGAATATTGTTGTGTCTACGAGAAAGTTAGGCTGTCCTGATTGTATAGTTGTCAATAGTATAAAAGACGCTTATGATGTTGCTTCAAATGAACAATTTATTATTGGGGGTGCTAGTATTTATAAACAAACTATAGATGACGTTGATATTATATATGCTACTGAAATAGATGCTGTTTTTCCTGAAGCTGACACTTTTTTCCCTACTCTTGGCGATGAATGGATAGAGTGCTCTCGCCAAAAATATAATCCTGATGAAAATAATAAATATCCGTACAGTTTTGTTACTTATAAGCGACGTTAAACAGCAATTGGGGCTTTGATAGAATCGTGATATTTATAATCTATTAATTTTATATCATCTGCTGTAAAATCGAATATATTTTTAATTTCTGGGTTGAGCCATAATTTAGGAGCCCTAAATGGTGTGCGCGACAGCTGTTCGTCTACTTGATTTATATGATTATTATATATATGTGCGTCACCGAATGTATGGATAAATTCGCCTGGTTCTAAGCCTGTTACGTGCGCTACCATAAATACAAGTAGCGAATAGCTAGCTATGTTAAACGGAACACCTAGAAACATATCCGCACTGCGCTGGTATAATTGACAATCTAATTTGTTGCCTCGAACATTAAATTGAAAAATAGTATGACATGGTGGTAGGCCAGAAACAGACATTTCTTCTATATCAGAAACATTCCACGCGCTGACTATATTTCGTCGACTAGAAGGATTGTTTTTTATTGTTTCTATTGCTTGACTAATCTGGTCTATTTCGCCGCCCTTACCGTCTGGCCAATGTCGCCATTGAAAACCGTAAACTGGGCCTAAATTCCCCCATTTTTTTGCAAATTCATGATCCTGTTTTATCTTTTCGATAAAATCTTTCATACCAGATGACCATTTGTCTGTCTGAGTTTGTTCATGAGTAACTTTTTTGCCAGTAGTTTCTTCTATGTAATGCTTGTATGGCCATTCATTCCATATATTAACGTTTTGTTTTACGAGAGACTCTATATTACGACTACCACTCAAAAACCACAGAAGCTCTTTCTTACAAGTTTCAAAATAAAGCTTTTTTGTAGTAATAGCGGGAAAGCCTTTTGATAAATCAAAGCGAATCTGTCTTCCAAAAACGCTTCTTGTGCCAGTACCTGTACGGTCGTCTTTTATGTTGCCGTTGTTTCTGATATCTTTTAATAAATTTAGATATTGATATTCTTGTGAGTTTAATTGTTGATCTGACATTTCTTCTCCTTATCAAAAATTAGCGAAACCATAATATGTGAGGTTTACGTATATAGAACAACGATTTTATGCGTTTGTCGGCGATTTTTATAAAATGAGTATGAACATGGGGTATAGATTTGGTGATATTTGAATTTGATCTTGTATACAATGAATATCCATTACCCTCGGCATCGTTGATGATTTTTACATATTCTGCCGCCTCATCTTGATGTAACTTTGATAGAGAGAGCATATGACGTTTAGGTACGAGCATGTTATGTTCTGTGACTTCGCATCCATCCCAAGCTATATATGGGTAGATGTTTTTTACTAGCCAAAAATGTTTATATTCCTTTATGACTTGACCATCGCTAATAGAGAAAGCGCAAAAACTACAATCTTTTTTCTTTTTAGATATAGACTCCTTGATATATCTTTTTTGTATTTCTCTGCTGCGGGTCATTGGCCCAGATTGAATGGAAATTTTCATTACAATAAATACCCCTTATCATCAACTTCTGGTCTAGTCGCACCTTCGTGGGCGATTTTGCCTTGAGATTTTTTAATTATATCGCTACTATGCCAAGGTTTGCCGTTGGGACGTAATTCGTATGTGTAGTCGACGGGTATGACTACAGGATTTATATTTTTCTCGTTATAATCTTTGATCATGCCGTAATGTTCACTAAAGATAATTGTTGTATCAAGTAAATTATTTTTATTCAGAAAATCAGCTAAGTCTACAGTCTTTTCTAGGCAAGTGCCCCTATGTATAGGGTCTCCTTCGACCGTAGCGGTATCTACTACATGATTTATTTTGTCGTCTAAACTGAAATTATATGATAACAATTGCTCAGCTCGTGCTTTCCATGGGTATATAGGACGTTGTACGCCACCTTTTTCTTGGGATGATTTTTTCGCTTGGACACGATAATCTGAATCAATCGTAACAGCTAGTGGATAGCTTTATTCGCTAGGGTGTTTTTTATTTTTTCAAACTTTAAATCGCCCTCCTCCTCTAGGAGCTTTTCTAGCGCGCCTTCTGTTTTGCAATGGCGCAGATACCAGTCGTGTGCTGGATGTGGAACATCAAATGCTCCGTCGACTAGCACTATGTGTTTACCGAGTTAAGTCGGATCGT
>JAZRKC010000006.1:0-6297 GCA_045646155.1 Saccharimonas sp. (SeqCode) | reverse complement strand
ACGCCTTTGCAAGCTGTTGCTCGCGAAGTCAAAGAAGAAATAGATTTAGATATTCCGTTAGATGATTTTAAATTTGAGTTGGTAGTACACCGCAAAACGAACAATATAGGATATAGTTTTCAGTTTATATTTTCTGCGTCTATTACTGAACAGCAACTAAAAGAAATAAAATTACAAGAATCTGAAGTAGAGGATTTTGATATAGTTTCTGCGGATGATGTATTAAATCCAGTAGACCGTGAAATGGGATATTCAGTCGAAATGTGGGCACGAAATGTGCGTGGCTATAATGAAGTTGATTTCACGAATATCATATTCTAGCTATTGCTTGTAGTATTAACTTGACCTAATAGCTTAGCAACGATGACTATTCTTCCGCTTTTTGCTCCACCTAATTCGCAGGAATAAATGGTTAGTTTAGCTGTCTCTGATGGATCTTCTATCTCTATTTGATTTGGATTGACGTCGGTTTTTTCGTTTATCTCGTATGCGTATCGTTTGCCATTGAAATCAATTAGGATGTTGTCGCCATTTTCTAGTTTGTCTATGTGATAAAAAGGCGATTTTTCGATTGTCCCTTGAGGGGTTGGTTGTATACTAAACCTATGCGCAGCAATAATGAAATTGCCGCCAATTTCTGGATTACCTCGCTCTGGGTATCGCCATTGAGCGCCTCTATCTAATGATTCTTCTCCTGGCGCATACTTAATATTAATTCCTATTTTTGGTATTATAATTCTATTTTCGTTAATATCTGGCTTTTTTAATTCTTTTACGTTAATTGTTTTATTGGAGATTATTGGCGCAACGGTAGGCGCAATAGTTAAACTTAATAGATAAAAACCGCCGAAAGTTAATATACTAGCAATAAACAAAATAATAGTATTTTTTAGTCGAGTATTTTTAGGCTGTCTGATAACTAACATAAACCTCCCATTATTCTAATGTTTATTATAGCATATGCTTTATTTTGTGGAAAATTTATGAAAATACAAAAGCGCACATTAATTTTGGGTAAGTGTGCGCTTTTGAGATTTTTATTGGTTAAACGGCTTTGCTATTTCTAGAGATGAATCACTTTCGCTGATACGTAACAGTTCATTATATTTTGCAACTCTATCTGTGCGACTAAGGCTACCAGTTTTTATCTGGCCGCATCCTAAGCCAACCGCTAAGTGACTAATCGTAGTATCCTCTGTTTCTCCTGAACGATGACTCATTATACTGTTCCATCCGGCATCTTGTGCCATTTTTACAGCTTCGATAGTTTCGCTGAGGCTACCGATTTGATTTGGCTTGATAAGGATCGCATTTGCTGAGTTTTCTTTGATGGCTTTTTCTAACAGATTGGTGTTTGTTACTAATAAATCATCACCAACTAGTTGGACACGGTCTCCAATACGATTGCGCAATAATTTCCATCCGTCCCAATCGTTTTCTGCGAGTCCATCTTCGATGCTGACAATAGGGAAATCGTTTACTAAACTTTCTAGCCAATCTATCATTTCGTCGCTAGTTAATTCACGATTTTCACACTTTAATTTGTAAGTGTTGTCTGAGAAAAATTCGCTTGAAGCAACGTCTAGAGCAAATACAATATCTGTTCCTAGCTCGTACCCTGCGTTTTTTACTGCCTGAGATATTAATTCTAGAGGTTCGCGGTTACCATTTTTGACACGCGGAGCAAAACCACCTTCGTCACCGACGGTTGTTGGATAGTCTTGTGATTTTAGTAATTTATTTAGTGAATGGAATATTTCCGTACCCATTTGCAATGCGCGCTCTATAGTGTCGGCACTTTTGCATATAATCATGAACTCTTGTATATCAGTAGCAAACGAAGCATGCGCGCCGCCATTCATGATATTCATCATCGGTAGAGGTAAACTAGGCGTACTTGATGTCAAATTTGCTATATATTGCCATAGAGGCTGATTATTTGCATTAGCAACAGCTTTGGCAGTAGCGAGACTAACACTCAAAATAGCGTTTGCTCCTAAATTTGATTTATTATCAGTTCCGTCTAAATCAAACATGATTTTATCGATGTCTTTTTGAGACGACGCATCTTTGCCTATTAGGGCAGGAGCTATGATATCATTGACATTCTTGACTGCTTTCTTGACGGATTTACCACACCAGTCTTTGCCTCCGTCACGCAATTCTAGTGCTTCTCCTGAGCCGGTACTAGCACCACTTGGTACAGCAGCGCGTCCCATGGCGCCGTTAGATAATATTACGTCCGCTTCAACAGTAGGATTTCCTCTGGAGTCTAAAATTTGTCTTGCTTTTATGGATTGAATACTGTGATTTTGCATACTTTTTATTGTACATTGAACTTGCGAATTATGACAAATCACGAGATACTAGTAGTATTATGGAACAATCAAAGCGAGGAACTTTAGTTATCAGTCGTCATGCCGAGAGCGAATGGAATTTGTTGGGCAAGTGGACAGGACTTACTGATGTAAATCTAACAACAAAAGGTAAAAAAGAATCAGAAATGCTAGGTAAGCTAGTTCAGGGCATTACTTTTGATCATATTTACACTTCTACTTTGAAACGTACAAAACAGACCTGCGAAGGCATATTGCGTAGTCAAGGTCAGGGTGTTGATATGGAGAGTGATATTATCGTAAATAGCGCTGAATTAAACGAACGCGATTACGGAGATTTAACGGGCAAAAATAAATGGGAAGTCAAAGAAGAAATTGGAGAAGAAGCGTTCAATGGAATTAGGAGAGGCTGGGACTATCCAGTACCGGGCGGCGAAACTCTAAAAGATGTATATAATCGAGTAATTCCTTATTTCCAGAGCGAAATTTTGCCAAAACTCCAAAACGGAGATGATGTTTTGGTTGTGGCGCATGGAAATTCTATTCGCGCTCTCATGAAATATTTAGATAGCGTTGAAGACGAAGATATTGCTTCGGTAGAAATGCCATTTGGTACGTTACTATTTTATACATTTGATAGTGAACACGATTTGCCAATTCAGCGTGACTCTCGAATGATTGATATCGTGCCACCGCACGCTTAGCTACCAGACTAAATCTTTCGGTATTTTTGCTACGCTGGCTATGGCGTATTGAACCGAAAACCAAAGTAGTGATAATGCTGCTAGTAATATTGATGCGAACCACAATATATCTGTGGAGATATAAGTTATTTTTGGTGTCCAAAATGTGAGTAGTAATGGTATTATTAGAGCCAATGCTTTGACGATATTGATTATTTTATATGACAATGTGACTCGCTTTTTCTTTGATATTTTTTTGTGTTTAGTTACTACAGGCACGATTACATCAGATGTTTGATGAGTTATTTGTGAGGCTGTTTTGCCAATTTCTTTTGGTAGGCGAATAATTGCAATGATAGTAATTGCCAAGATAATCAATATCACTACAAAAGTGATTATCATTGTTAGAACTGGGCTAATATTGAAATTTATTGTTAGCGGCTGAATTCGAGAAGAAGCATCTGTATTTGGAAAAAATATACCGCTAAACTGTTTTTCTCCGGTTATATATGGATATGTGTATAGTAGAAAAATCCACAACCACTGAATTGTCACAGATATATATCCAAAAATTCCAAAAGTATTAGCTAGATTTACAAATCTCGTCTTTTTGTTTTTTTGGTTAGTCATGTTGTTATATATTTTACCACAATAGCTTATGAAAGGCTTCTATCACTTGCAGAATTCGTTAATTTTGGATAGGAAATCTTTTGCTTCTTCATAAAGTCCGTGTCCTAAGCCATCGTATATCACGAGATTACTGCCACGAATTTTTTCTGCCATCTCTTTTGATGCATTGCATGTAACGATTTTGTCATCAGAGCCACCGATTATGAGGGTGGGGCAGCTTATCTTGTCTAGTTTGCTGTATGTATTATGAGTGACACAAGATTTTGCTTGAATCAAAAATCGGTTGAAACTTTTTGGTTTACCTATAGAACCTAGTAGACTGTATAGTATTTTTGATTTTTTCGATTTTTGGGCTGTATATGATAAATCTGCGAAACTCAGCATGATACTTTTGTAATCTTTTTTGTTGGCCATTTCTATCCAAGTATTGATTACTGATGTGATTGTAGGATTAGGCCTGCTTGAAGTGACTGTGAGTACTAGTTTTTCGACTACATCTGGGTGATTTATTGCGAGATGTTGTGCTATCATTCCGCCTTGAGATACTCCGATTATTGACGCTTTTGATATTCCAATGGAATTGATTGATTTGTATAAACTTTCTGCCATTTCTTCTGTTGATGTGTTTGGTTTGAGATTGACTGGTCTACTAAATACATAAACTTTGAATTGTTTTGTAAGTTTGCGATAAAGAAACGTGAAAGGCAAAGCCATTCCTTTGACTGTTTTGAGGCCATCTCCGACGCCAGGTATTATAACGAGATTTTTCTCGCCCTTTCCAAAGCATATGTAATCAGTTATTTCTCCATTGATATTTGTTTGCTTATTAGACGCGTTGAACATTCTGATTTTTTGTATTAGTATTTTGTTAGTAATTATTATAGACGATGCTCTATTTTTGGAAAAGTGTATTGTCGGAATAGGTGATTTTTGGTTTATTAATTATTATTATTATGGACGATAGTATAAGAATTATTATAGTGAGGCATGGTCAGACTGTCTCGAATAGTGAACATAAGCTTGACGGCCAGAAAAATACGCCTATGAGTTTACTTGGCAAAAAACAAATCGACGAATTGGCTAAAAAGCTTAAGACAATAAAGTTCGATTTAATAGTATCTTCTCCCTTATCTCGAGCTCTTAATACGGCAAGTGCTATAGCGAAAGAACAGAATTATGAGAAAAATATTGATATTGAAATGGCGTTTACAGAGATAAATTGCGGTGATTGTACTGGATTATCAAGAAAAGAGATCGAGCTAAAATACCCTGATTTAGTTAATGAATGGCAGTTAAACACAGATCCTCGTTTTCCGAATGGCGAGAATATGGAGGATGTAGAGAAAAGGGCTATTAAGGCTTTTATGGATATTATTAAGAATAATAAGGGTAAAACGATTTTAATCGTAGGTCATGGAACACTAAATGAGGCTATTATAGGGTATCTTTTGCGTATACCGTATGGACTGCGTTTCAATATTGCCCAAAAGAATTGTGCGATAAATGAGATTATCTATAAAGATGTAAATAAATTTAAAATAGAAGTCATTAATGAGTGAATTTAACGCTCATCAAGTGGTATTTTGTGATTTTTAAAAATAATTAATATCGCCAAAACTTAAGTAAATGATAACTTTGCATCTATCATAAAAATAATTCCACCATATAATTGACGGTGGAATTAAATAAAGATTCTTTCTGGTCGGGGTGACAGGGCTCAAACCTGCGACCTCACGGTCCCAAACCGCGCGCGCTATCAACTGCGCCACACCCCGATATCAAAGATATCTATTATATTATACTCTAAATGAGATAATAAGTCTATAGCACGTTAACCTTTATGCAAGAGGATTGCTGTGTGATGGTATAATATAGGTATGCTAAAGAAGAAGCGTTCAGACTCGTCAGTAGCCAAAAAAAGCGCATGTAAAATTAAGTTATTTTTTGGGTGTTTATTTTCAAAATTACGCATTTTTGTAGATAAATACATTGTCAAGCGTTGCAAAGATTTTATGTCTAGACGTCCACATAGGAGTTTTCGCCGTTCATATAGGCGAGATTATGTGCGAAGCTTGAAACTACCTGGATATATATCGTTTACGAATTACGTATGGTCATTTTTGCGTAAGCATCGCGGTACTTTTTTGCTATTAATAATATTTTTTGCTTTAGTTTTGATTGCGGTAGGTGCCATTACTAGCCAAGAAAACTATACGGAAATTAATAAATTAATACAAGAATCCGGAGAAGATTTGTTTGGCGATGGAATGGGTAAATTAGGGGAGGCTGGATTATTGGCGGTGTCTTCCTTTTTGATTAATCCTTCAGATTTGACGTCTGACCAACAGATTTATTTAGGTATTTGTTTGACTTTTGTGTGGCTTGCAACGGTGTGGTTACTGCGCGAATATATGGCTGGGCGTAAACCTAAACTGAGAGATGGACTATATAATTCCGGTGCACCTGTTTTGGCGACATTTTGCGTTTTGTTGGTGCTTATAATCCAGTTGTTTCCAGTAGGGATTATTGCATTGTTGTATGTCGGGCTATTATCTGCTGGCATATTGTCAAAGGGATTTGGGATGATGATATTCGGACTATTAGCTACGGCGGTTTGTGTGCTTGTGCTGTTTTGGATAACGAGTACA
>JAZRKC010000005.1:0-7411 GCA_045646155.1 Saccharimonas sp. (SeqCode) | reverse complement strand
TAACTAACAAATGTTTTGTAATGCATTTTTCCTGCGCCAGCTACTACTGGAGTGAATGTGCGCACTATAGGTACGAAACGTGCAAGTACAATAGAGATAGCACCGTGTTTTTCAAAGAATCTTTCGGCTTCTTCTAGGTGTTTTTTCTTGAAAAAGCGCGAATTTTCTCGTTCAAAAAGTTTGCGACCTACTTTTCGCCCAAATGCATACCCAGTGCTATCTCCGACAATAGCTGCTATGGCTAATAACAACACGAATATAAATATGTTTATTTTTCCAAAACTTCCGATATCTTGCTGAACTAAGAATCCAGCTGTAAATAACAAGCTATCTCCTGGCAAAAAAAATCCTATTAGCAAGCCAGATTCCGCAAAAATCACTAAAAGTACGGCAAATATACCCAGACCAGTAATTGTATTTAGTAAACCTTCCATAATGAAAATTATAACATATAAGCTTATTTAGTATCGTCTTCTTCGAGGAATCCACCGCTTTGATGGTTCCATAAATGACAATATGTACCACCCTGGTTTAGTAGCTTTTGATGAGAACCGTCTTCGGTAATTTTGCCATGTTCTAGCACGATAATTCTATCGAGCTTAGCTATAGTAGACAGACGGTGTGCTATGACGATGCTGGTTCGTTTTTTCATTAGATTATCGAGCGAATCTTGAATTAGCTTTTCACTTTCTGAATCTAGTGCCGATGTAGCCTCGTCTAGTATCAATATAGGAGCATCCTTTAATATAGCTCGAGCGATAGCGATACGTTGCCTTTGTCCGCTCGACAATTTAGTTCCTCGTTCTCCGACTACAGTATCAAATCCGTTTTCTAAATCTTCGATAAATTCCAAGGCGTTAGCTTCGCGTGCTGCGTTTTTGACCTCTTCTATACTTGCGTCTGGTTTGCTATAGGCAATATTTTCGCGTATAGTTCTATGAAATAGCATAGGTTCTTGAGGTACGTAGGCAATTAGTTTGCGTAGGCTTTCTTGTGAAACTTTTGAAATATCTTGATTGTCGATAGAGATTTTTCCATCCTCGATATCATTAAATCTTAGTAGTAGCTTAACAAGGGTACTTTTGCCCGAACCACTAGGTCCTACTAGACCGATTTTTTGTCCGGCTTTTATGTCTAGATTAAATTTATCAAATATATGTTTGTCTACGTCGTCATATTTGAATGTGACGTTTTTTAGTTTTATATTTCCATTAGTTACAGATAATTTTTTCGTTGAATTATCTACGACCTTGGTAGGAGTTATTAGTATCTCTGTCATATCATATGAATCGCCTATGACACGGTAGTATGTGCGCATGACATTGTTCATTTGCCATAATTGTCTGCAAACTGTCATAGTGTAAGTGACGATCAAATATATAACAGCTACATCGATGATTTTATGTTCTGATGCATAAATAGCCGAAACAAAGGCGCTAACCATTAATATAGAAGTGAGAGTTGAGTAGCTAGAGCTCGTAATCAGAAAACCGTTCATTAGTTTAAAGCTCTTTTTGCGCCAATCTTCCACACCTTTTAGCGCTTTTTCTTCTTCTAGTTTTTCATTTCCGAAAGATTTTACAGTTAGAATATTAGTGACGGTATCAGCCAGCTGACCGGTCATTTTTGTACTTGCTTGTGATTCTAGTTTATTTCGTTCACGCATAAATTTTGAACCGAAAAATACAACAAACATGAATAAAATTGATACAACTAGGACTATTAACGAATATTGCCACAAATATTGCCACAATATAACAACAGCCGATACGATAGATACAACTAGGGGTATAAGTGAAAAAATGATAGTATCCCAAAAACTTTCAAATGAATTTGCTAATTTATTAGTTTGACTCACTAATGATCCACTGAAGTGATTTGAATGAAATTCCATGCTTTCTTTTGATAATTTCTTAAAGATTTTCATGAAAATGTCACGTCTAGCGCTAACTTCGAAAAACCAGCTAGACCATATCACTAATCTCCAGCCTATGGTTTCGCAAGAAAATTGTATAATTGCAAATGCCGCAACTAGGCCAATTGAATTGCTAAATGTCGCGGTGCCGTTTTGGACTAACGATAGAAATTTAGATAAAATTAATGGATTTCCAAAGCTCGAAATGAGAGTTATTGTTGCTGCGCCAAATATAGCGAATCGGCGATGCCATTTATATTTAACAGAGAAATCCCATAATATTTTAAATATTTCACGCTGTAGGGTAGGTTTTGAGGTTTGTTTTTCTGACATTGATAATCTCCAAATTAAAAAATAAGCGTAGTTCAAAATTTATGCTTTAGCACACTATATACTTTAATTATAACATAAACATTATCTCAAGTAAATGTTTTATTTAAAAAATAAGTGGTGCTATAATTTCGATTAGAATAATATATTAGGAGTGAATATGGCTTTATACGAAATTACAGATACAAAAGAATTTGATGAAAAAGTTATAAATAGCAAAAAAGTAGTATTAGTTGATTTTTGGGCAACTTGGTGTCCACCTTGTCGTGCGATAGCTCCGATTTTAAGTGACCTCGCAGAAGAATTAGACGATATTGCTGATGTAGTGAAGATAAATATCGAAGCATCTAGTGACACTGGTGAATTAGCTGAAAAATATCGCGTACAAGGTGTACCTAATATTAATTTGTTTAAAGATGGCGAAGTAGTTGAGCAAATTATCGGTATGAGGTCTGCAAATGATTTGCGCGAGCGAATTAAACATTTTGCTAGTAAATAATTTAGCTATTAAATAAGTGAATATCTCGCTAAAAGACAAACTAAAAACATTACCTAATAAACCGGGGGTTTATTTTCATAAATCTGAATCGGGCGAGATAATTTATATTGGCAAGGCGGCGGTATTAAGAAATCGCGTTCGGCAATATTTTCAGAGTGGTAAAAATTTCGATATCAAGACGCGCGCTTTGGTGGATGATATTTATGATACCGATTGGATAGAAACAGGGAGCGAGATTGACGCGTTATTCCTCGAGAGCGAGATGATAAAGAGATATATGCCTAGGTATAATATCTTGTTACGTGACGATAAATCGCAAATTTTTGTGAGAATTGATATGAAAAGCGAGTGGCCAACAGTGACATTTACTCGTAATCCAATAGATGATGATGCACAATATTTTGGGCCATTTTATAGTAGTTTTGCTGTCAAAAAAGCGTTAAGGTATCTCAGATATATATTTCCGTATTATATAAAAAAACCTAGACGTGAGCGTGCTGATTTAGATATGCAAATTGGTCTATCTCCGGGCTTGGATATGACTAGTCGCGAGTATAAAACATCGTTAAAGAAGTTAATTCGCTACATAAAAGGTGAGCGTGTAGCTTTGGTGAATGAAATTGAGCGCGATATGAAACGCGCTGCACGTAATCAAGAGTTTGAAATTGCGGCTAAACTCAGAAACAAAATAACTAATTTGCGTGAATTGCAAAATAGAATTATGTTTGGTGATCACGAGTTTTTGAATATTTCAAAAGACAAGGCTTTGCAACAGATAACTGAATTATTAGGGTTACCAAAAGAGCCTGCTCGTATTGAAGGATATGATATATCACATATGAGTGGTACTGATGTTGTTGCTAGTATGGTTGTTTTTACGAATGGAGTTAGTGACAGAACAAATTATCGTAAATTTAAAATTACCATAGACAAAAATGATGACGTCGCTAATATGAGAGAAGTTTTATCTCGGAGATTGTCTTCAAAAAATATTAAATCTTGGGGTGTTCCAGACTTAATATTGATTGATGGTGGAAAGGGTCAATTAAATGCGGCGATTGATGTAATAGAAGATTACGGTATGGCCATACCTATCATAGGTGTTATGAAACGTAACGAAGAGATTATAATTTCCAAAAATCGTTCGCATATAGATAATCGATTTTTGAATAAAATGACAAGAAATCCTCGCAAAGGTTTATTTGTAGAGGATGAAAATGGTTATTTTATAGTTAATTTACATGTCGGCAAAATAAATGCCGGTGGTCATTCTAGAAATTTACGAGGAGCTGATGCTGATAATTATTATGACCATCTAACAAAGCTTTTGCAGAGAATCCGCGACGAAGCTCATAGATTTGCTGTTAGTTATCATACGTCTATTAAGCGTAGCAAAACAACAAAGAGCGTTTTAGACGATATATCGGGTATTGGTCCGGTTACAAAAAAGAAATTAATTAAATCATTTGGCAGTGTGCGTGCTATTGGCGAGGCTAGCGAATCTGATATTTCTAAAGTTGTCGGTGAAAAAATGGCGAAAAAAATCAAGCAACATTTGTCTAGACATGATATATAGCTACCTCTATCTATAAAAATACTTATGGATATGATATAATTGATAAAATGAATATAAAATATAATATTTTGTTTTTTGCAGCTAGATGTATTTTGAATGCATTTGGAATTTGGATTGCTATTCGCATACTAGGTACTGGCTATAGTGACGAGCAAATTATTAGAGGCGTTCCTATATTTATATTTGCAGGGTGTATATTCTCAGTCGTAAATGCTACATTGAAGCCTGTTGTTATAGCAGTGTCTTTGCCTGCGATATTGATTACGCTTGGATTTTTCACTGTTATAGTAAATGGTTTTATGGTTTATATTTCATTGAAATTAGCTCCAGGTATTCATATGACATTTATTAATTCAATTTTTGCTGGATTGATATTAAGTTTGGTAAACTATATAGTAAGTAGTACGATTGAACTTCAACGGTTACGTATAAAGGAGGTGAAATGAGCATAGGAACATTTCTTCAGATTACGACAGTAGCGTCAGCTATATTAATGATTGTTTCTATATTATTACAACAAAGAGGAGCTAGCTTGGGTGCTGGTTTTGGTGGGTCTAGTGAGTTATATACCACTCGACGTGGATTAGACAAAAATTTATTTGATGTTACGATATTTTTTGCAGTAACGTTTGTTTTGTCTATATTAGCAAGTCTTGTTTTGCCAAATTTATAAATTTATAGGAACGAAAGTGAAACGTAAAAAGCTAGGGTGGAATCGATTTAAAGAAAAAACTTTAAGTCAAAAAAAGCTTACTGATCGTGTAAAAAAGGTTGAAACGGCTGTAAATGAGCATGCTCATGAATTTATTGTTGATAGATTAGAACATGCTAGATTGGCTGCTCGTGAAGTTGTAGTATGGCTAGTGGTAGTGGGTGCTCTCATAGGTTTGTTGGTTTTGCATCTATTTTTTGGATACAGAGGATTTACTAATACGGCTCCAGCGTCTGGGGGTATTTATGCTGAGGGAACCTTAGGTGCTATTAATACGCTAAATCCACTTTTTGCTTCGTCTAGTATAGAAACTTCTTTTGCTGATTTGGTATTTTCTTCACTTTACAAATATGACAAAAGCGGTAGTTTGAAGAAAGATCTTGTAGAAGATTTAAACATTAGTGATGATCACAAAACTTATGTCGTGGTACTGAAATCTGATGTATATTGGCATGATGGTGAAAAATTAACCGCAGAAGATGTTTTGTATACAATAGGTCTAATAAAAAATCCAGCTGTAGGGTCGCCGTTGAGGGTGAATTGGCTGGATGTATCTGTAAAGGCAGTTGGTGATAGGCAAATTGTATTTACCTTGCCTGCGCCTTATGCGTCATTCCCGCATGCTTTGAACTTCCCAATATTGCCAAAGCATTTACTTTCTACGATACAGCCGTCATCTATACGAGAAAGTACTTTTAGTTTAGCGCCTATAGGTAGCGGACCATTTGCATTTAGGTATTTACAGGAAGCGGATGGCATAAAAACGCACCGAGTGATTCATATGGTTGTTAATGATAAATATTACGGCAAGAGACCTAAATTAGATAGATTTGAATTACATTCATATGAGAGTGAAGAATCTCTTGTGAGTGCTATAAATGCCGGGGAAGTTAATGGGGCTATTGACGTTTCACCGTCGTCATTAAAAGAGATTGAAAATAATAAATCTTATACGCTGCATACGGTTCCACTATCTAGCGGTGCGTATCTGTTTTTGAATATGAGGAGTCCTATATTAAGCGATGTCAAAGTACGCAAAGCTTTACAGCTTGCTACTGATACAAAAGAAATACGTAACGCTGTCGGCGGTGATACTAGGCAGTTAGACGGGCCATTAATTTCTGGTCAGGTGAGTGTCGATATTGAAAAAGCGGAGGATTACAACCTTGCAAAAGCTGTAGAGATATTGGAACAAAATGGATGGGTAGTTGGTGAAGGCGGTGTACGCAGTAAAGATGGGAATCTTCTAGAAGTTAATCTTGCGACAACTCAAAATCAGAAATTTGTAGATGCTTTGGCAAAAATTAAGTCACAATGGAAGAAAATTGGTGTAAAAGTCAACGAAAATGTAGTAGATGTGACGAAATCCGCGTCTGTATTTATTCAAAATGTAATCAGGGAACGTAATTACGATGTATTGTTGTATGAAATTGTGATTGGTTCAGATCCTGATGTGTATGGATATTGGCACTCATCGCAGGCTAACAGTTCTGGTTATAATTTGTCAAACTATGATAACAAGGTTGCTGATGCTAATCTTTTGAGCGCTCGTGCGCGCCTAGAACCTGCATTGAGGGATGCTAAATACCATCAATTTATAAAACAATGGCACGAGGATGTTCCGGCAATCGCTTTGTATCAACCAGTGATTAATTATGTGCTAAATAAGAACTCTCGTGCTATGGATGAGGATTCTATAGCTATAACAAGTTCCGATCGTTATGCTGATATACAGTATTGGTCGGTACTATCTAGGAGTGTTTACAAGACTCCTTGATTTAAAGTATAATATCAAGCTGTAGAGTTTTACATGCACTGGTGGCGGAATAGGTAGACGCGCTAGCTTGAGGGGCTAGTGGCCATTGCGGCCGTGGAGGTTCAAGTCCTCTTCAGTGCACCATTTATACGTTTTAGTAATGATGCAGTTAATGCGATAGGGTCTTTATATCTGTAAAAGACCCTATTTTGTTGGTCAATTTCCCAGTTCAAGAATATTTCTTGTACTAAAATATCAATGAAAAGAGGACAGTTTAGAGACTTGTCCAGGTCTTGGTGTTATAGCCCGTGCCAAGATAGGCGCTCTTTACTCCGAGAGTCGTTGATGACAGGGAGATTATCAAATGGCATTATCCAAAAATGGATAAAGATGCCATCATGAGAGATGACGTGACCGCAACCTATTCCATCTGGCACATCTAAGCCTCCGTAGTAAAATTCTAGACTATCTCTAGCGCCGACTTCACCACGGACGACTTTGATTTTTTTACCGTTAAAGCGAGCATCATGAGACATGAGTAGCCCTTTCTGTACGGTTTGGATCGGGGGAAGTGTCTATGACACTAATAAATATTATAAAAATATTTTTATTTTTTTGTAATA
>JAZRKC010000004.1:0-4804 GCA_045646155.1 Saccharimonas sp. (SeqCode) | reverse complement strand
TCGATTGGCATCAAGAATGGTTTGTCAAGATCGCGCTCTGGTAGCTCAAAGTATTCATCCATAGCGCTAACAAGTTCCATAACTGCATCTTCAGCAGCTGCGTCACCTTCAAGAGCTTTTGTAGCGGAGCCTTTAATAATTGGAGCATTATCTCCATCGTAACCATTTTTAGTTAGTAGCTCACGAACATCCATTTCTACAAGCTCTACTAATTCAGGATCTGCTAAGTCCATCTTGTTCAAGAATACTACAATCTTTGGCACACCAACCTGATGAGCTAACAATACGTGCTCACGTGTTTGTGGAAGTGGACCATCATTTGCAGCAACAACCAAAACAGCACCGTCAATCTGTGCAGCACCTGTAATCATGTTCTTGACATAATCGGCGTGTCCAGGCATGTCAACGTGAGCGTAATGGCGTTTTTCTGACTCGTACTCTTGGTGAGAAGATGCAATGGTAATACCTCGAGCTTTCTCCTCTGGAGCATTGTCAATATCTTCGTAGTTACGTGGTTTATTTACGTCGCTTGGAAGACGCTTTGCAAGCACATGAGTGATTGCAGCTGTCAAAGTTGTCTTACCATGGTCAACGTGACCCATAGTACCAACATTGATATGAGGCTTTGAACGATCAAAGTCTGCCATAGTGGAATACTCTCCTTTTGATTAATATTATTTTCACGACGCGAGCTAATGATATATACTCTTGTAAGCATACAATCGAAACGCGTCGCGCGCATACTTTTGATTATAGTTTAAAAACTCACTCCTGTAAAGAGTCTAGATGCTTTGTTTAAACTAAAAAGTACCGCTATATAACGGTACTTTTTAATTCTAGCTATTTAGATCGCTTATCTATAATTTCTTGAGCAACATTTGGTGGAACTTCTTCGTAATGAGCTAATTCCATAGTACTTGCTGCACGACCTTGCGACATTGACCTAATATCACCAGTGTAGCCAAACATATTAGCTAGTGGAACGATAGCTTTTATAAGTTTTGCTCCGCCCATTAAATCTTCCATAGATTCAACACGACCACGACGTGAATTCAAGTCGCCAATTATGTCACCCATGAATTCTTCTGGTGTAGTTACCTCTACATGCATAACCGGCTCAAGCAATATTGGATTTGCCTGTTTTATACCTTCTCTTGTAGCAATACTACCTGCGAGGCTAAATGCCAATTCACTAGAGTCGACATCATGGTAGCTACCATCATACAATGTAGCCTTAACGTCCACAACTGGATACCCTGCAATAACACCGCCATCAAGAGTTTCTTTGATACCTTTCTGAACAGCTGGTCGATATTCCTGAGGAACAACACCACCTTTGATTTCGTCTATAAATTCAAAGCCCTTACCTGGTTCGTTTGGTTCAAACTTAATCCAAACATCTCCATATTGACCACGTCCACCAGATTGTTTAGCGTGTTTACCTTGTACCTGAGCACTACCTTTGATGCTTTCACGAAATGCAACTTGTGGCTCACCGACATTTGCCTCTACATTGAACTCGCGTTTCATACGTTCAACCAAAATATCTAGATGCAACTCACCCATTCCAGACATGATAGTTTGGCCGGTTTCCTCGTCTGTGTGAATACGGAATGTAGGATCTTCTTCGGCAAGTCTCTGCAATGCGATACCCATCTTTTCCTGATCGGCTTTTGTCTTTGGTTCAACAGCTATAGACACAGGAGGTTCTGGGAACTCGATTGACTCTAGCGCAATTGGATGTGCAACATCAGCTAAAGTATTTCCCGTAAATGTATTCTTTAGACCGACGACAGCGGCAATATCTCCCGCGCCAACTTGAGCTATTTCTTCGCGTTTATCAGCATGCATACGCACAATACGCCCAATTCGCTCTTTTTCACCAGTTGCAGTATTTAGCACATAACTTCCAGCCTTTAGAACTCCTGAATAGACCCGTACGAAAATCAACTTACCAACAAATGGGTCGGCAGCAATCTTGAATGCCAAAGCAGCCATAGGTTCGTTAGAATCTGGCTTACGGCTGACTTCGTCACCAGTCTTTGGATTTTTACCCCATATAGCATCAACATCAAGAGGGCTAGGAAGATAATCTGTCATGATATCTAATAGCTTCTCAACGATAACGCCACGACCATCTCCACCCGTTACTAGATAGAAATCGCCAGCCAAAACGCGTTTTCGCAACGCAGCTTTTAGCTCTTCTTTTGTGATAGATTCTTCACCTTCGTCCAAGAATCGCATCATCAACTCGTCGTCAGCTTCTACAGCATTTTCAACTAACAATGAACGTGCGTGTTTTGCTCGCTCAAGCATATCTTCTGGAATTTCACCTTCAATAAGCTCATGATCGGTGTAATCATTATAGGTGTAAGCTTTCATCTCTACTAAATCAACTACACCGCAAACATCCTTCTCAAATCCTATAGGTAAATGAATAGGAAAAGCTTGCTTAGATAGACGATTGTGTATTGATTCTAATGATTTATAGAAATCTCCACCAGTTTGGTTGATTTTATTAATGAAGCATAGACGAGGGACACCATATTTATTTGCTTGGCGCCAAACTGTTTCAGATTGAGCTTCGACGCCCATCTTCCCGTCAAAAACGGTAACTGCACCGTCTAGAACACGCAATGAACGCTCAACTTCGGCAGTAAAATCAATATGCCCTGGCGTATCTATAATATTTATCTTGTGACCCTTCCAAAAACAGGTAACAGCTGCAGAAGTAATTGTAATACCACGCTCTTTTTCCTGTTCCATCCAGTCTGTAGTTGCGCCGTCTCCATCTCCCTTAACTTCACCTATTTTATGCGTCAATCCTGTTCGATAAAGAATACCTTCTGTCGTTGTTGTTTTACCTGCATCAATATGCGCAATAATACCGACATTACGAAAATCCTTTAACGGGACGTTCTTCTCTGCTGCCATACAAGCTAGAATCCTTCTTTGATTTATTTAATATTTTTTGCCATTAAAAATAGCACTTGGCTACTATTTTAGCATATATCATATCAATAATCCAATAAATATACTCTATTAGACATGTTAAAATATAAACAAGGAGTATATATAAAAAACGCGCCAGACAAACTAAAACTAAACAATCACACAGAAGCCTATAATAAATCAGAGGCAAAACGATTTCGCGCGCTATCAAAAATTGCATGCACCGCAGCTGGAATACTGATTTCAACCGGAATAATAGACACAGCTGTCGGCGAATCCATGAAAGACCCAGCCATAATCACAGAGCATACTTTTGCAAACAAAAATAACTCCCTGAGTAAGCGCGAGCTACAAGAACGAGAAAAATTTGAAAAAACCCACGCAACTATCTTTTTAGCAGGCTATAGTCAGGTCTCGCCACTAGATAATCTAAATGCGACAGCCGATGCCTGGAAAGAATATGGCAAATTAGTACAAGTTAATTACAGTAAAGATGGCGTAGATATAAATAAATTATCCAATTTAATCGGAGAACGTCTTGTAACAAAAGAAATAAAAAAAGATAAAGATGTAGTTAATGTGAATTTATCCGGATATAGCATGGGAGGACTCACAGCAATACATTTAGCAGACCAATTAGCGCACGATTATCCAGATAATATACATATAAATTTAATCGTAGCCAACTCATCTCCGTCTGATATAAATTCAATAAAATCAGCTGGTGCACAAATTGTTACGAGAATTGGCGCAGAAAGCTATCGAAATTCCATACCCACTGGTGGGCCTATTTTAAACAGCACCTTGCAATATATCTACGACAAAAACGAAAAAGGATGGCTAGAGCATGTTAATCCATTAGACTCTATAGACAAAGCACTAGACAGGTCAAATAAATTACAAAACAGTCAATCTGACATAATAGAAAAAGGTATTCCTGTAGACAAAGTATTGTTTTTGAAAGAAAAGTTTGATACAAAATGCGCATATACTTATGCAGAAAATCCAGATAATGATTCGACTATAGATGTAATTACTGCGAGCAAAATGTGGAATCTCGCATGGGATGGAGAGTGCTCGTCCTATTCAGTAGTTAACGGAGGTCATGCGAACGCGTACGCGGCCCCAATAGAAAATCAGCAAACCATCAAAAATATCACAGACGAAATCGGAATATTATCATTTGAAACGTACAAAAAATATTCAGAAATTTATAGTTCTTCCTATTTATTAGATAACGACAATGATTATTTCATGCAAAAACATCCGAATTAAATAAAGCTCGCTTAACACGAGCTTTATTTGTAATAAACACACAATCTATCCGCGAGCAAAATGTGCAAATGCACGGTTTGCTTCGGCCATCTTGTGAGTATCTTCTTTTTTCTTGAATGCGATACCTGTTTCGTTGTAGGCATCTACGATTTCAGTAGCTAATCGTTTATTGTAAGGCATACCACTCTTTGAACGAGCAGCCTGCACAAGCCACATAAACGCGTAATGCTGCTGACGATGACCCTGAATAGGAAACGGAATCTGATAGTTAGCTCCACCGACACGTCGTGATTTAACTTCAAAAGATGGACTGATATTCTTTAAAGCTTTCTCAAAAATCTCCAAAGGATCTTCGCTCTTCAAAGTTTTTGCAGCCTGTTCTAATGCAGAATAAACTGCACGCTCAGCGACAAGCTTTTTGCCGTCTAACATAGATTTATTAATTAAACGTTGCACTAATACGGACTGATATTTACGATCAGGCTTTATAGTGCGTTGTAGTTTTTTCGTAACTTTACGAGGCATAATTACTTATCCTCCTTCTTTGCACCGTATTTAGAACGGCCTTGTTTACGCT
>JAZRKC010000003.1:0-12509 GCA_045646155.1 Saccharimonas sp. (SeqCode) | reverse complement strand
GTGTATTGTTGGTAGGTAGATTCCTTGCCCTCTAGTTTTTGTAACTGCGCTTCATTTATTTTATCAACATCTACATTTGTAGTATGAATTTCTGTCATAGAAGATTCTGGCGGAGGTATAATATCAGTACGTTTTAATAATTTTTCAGCATGATGACGGCGCAAATCGTTTTTTCGCATTGCTGTCAAAATACTCAATAAATCATCATCTTCATCTTGTCTAAATTGTCTATCTAAATACAGAATAGTTGGATCAAGTTCTTTCCATATACGAGAATTTACTACAAATCCACCACCGGCATCTCCACGATTAACTGGCGGTAACTGAAAAAAATCCCCTGACATCACTAGTTGAATACCACCAAATGGCTTATCTTGGTGACGAACTAACCGACATACGTCATCTACCATGTCTAGCCTGTAGTCGTGTAACATAGAAATCTCATCAATAATCAATATATCCGTCTTCTCGATAATTTCTCGACGACCCTTTGAAAGATGGTCTATAAACCCTGATGGTAAATAATCCAATATACCAATACCAGCCCACGCATGAATTGTAGTACCGCCCAAATACGTAGCGGCTAGTCCAGTAGTCGCAGTTACGCTAACATTTTTACCTAAACCTCTAGAAATATTAATAAATCTATTCAGTAAATATGTCTTTCCTGTGCCGGCAGGACCAGTCAAAAGCGCACTCTCACCAGAAAGCAGTACTTCCAAAGCCAAATCTTGATTCATATATAACCTACAAGCGCGCGCCTAAGCGTGCTTTATTTGCCCATTCGTCAGCTAGTTCGTTCCCTTTGTCTCCAGCATGACCACGAACCCACACTAACTCAACTTGAGATTCACTAAATTTATCATACACCTCTTTAACAAGTTCTAAATTTTTAATCGGACCACTTTTTTTCTTCCAGCCAGCCGATTTCCATCCAGGTGCCCATTTTGTTAAGACATTTATCCAAAATTCGCTGTCACTATGAATCCTGCAAGGTTCGCCATTAGCCAATTTTAGCGCTTCTAAAATTGCAAAACCTTCCATGCGTATATTTGTAGTTTCATCATCTTCGCTACCTAACACCACAGGTTTGTCGTTTTCTATAACTGCATACTCTCCTGGTCCAGGATTTGGATTTGCACTACCATCTGTAAAAAAAATCCTCATATCTATTACTTATTATATTACAAAAAATAATTTCACCCTACGCTATATATAGCGTGCCCATATATAGCGTATGTGTACATGTGGAAAAAATCCTGTGCTTTTTTAACGACACTAGACCTCTGTTATTCGCGCCACAAAAAAATACACGTCCATAAAAACGTGTATTTTATTTAAATTTTAACTAGATTTACATATCGCTATCATACAAATCGTCTATGTTGATACGTTTTTGTTCTGTTGTATCACGATAGCGAACTGTCACAGTATTATCTTCTAGTGTATCGAAATCGACAACAATACAATATGGTGTACCTATCTCATCTTGACGACGATATCTTTTACCTATATTTCCGTTATCGTCCCACATTACATTACCATAACGCCTTTTTAGATTATCGTAGACTTCTTTAGCCTTTGACACTAATTCTGGTTTATTCTTCAATAAAGGACTTACGCAATATCTAATCGGCGCTAAATATTCAGGCAGAGCCAAATATATACGTTTTTCACCAGATTGCTCATCTTCTCGATAAGCATTAGTCAAAACAGCCATTAGTGTACGCTCAACACCAAAAGAAGGCTCTATAACATGTGGAATAAATTTCGTATTAGTACCTTTAATGGTATATTCCATATTCTTTCCGCTAGCTTCTTGAATATTCAACAAATCAAAATCCGTTCGATACGCAAGGCCAAATAGCTCCTCTCGTCCATGAGGAAAATCATACTCAAAATCAATCGTACGCTTGCTGTAATGAGCCCTATTTTCTGGATCAACCTCCACTTCGTGTATATTATCCTTGTTTAATCCCAAAATATCGCACCAATCATGGGCTAAAACGCGCCATTTCTCGAATTCATTCTCCCAGTTATTTGGATCGATAAAATATTCTATTTCCATCTGTTCGAATTCACGAGAACGGAAAATAAAATCACGTGGAGCAATTTCATTACGAAAAGCTTTTCCTTGTTGTGCTAGCCCAAATGGCAAATTAGGATAAAAACTATCTACAACGTTTTTGTAATTAGTAAAAATGCCCTGAGCTGTCTCTGGACGTAAATAACTTGTGCTTTTTTCATCAAAAGTTGCACCTACGTTAGTTTTGAACATCATATTAAAGACACGAGATTCACTTAAAGGATTACCGTCTGGGCTCAAGATGCCTTTTTCTTTAATGATTTTATCCATTTCGCTCATGGTCATACCGTCAGTGTTTATATAATTATCTTTCAATATATGGTCTGTACGATAGCGTCGATGATTTACAGTATCTTCAACAAGCGGATCGACAAAAGTATCTATATGTCCACTAGCCTGCCAAACCTTTTGATTCATTAGAATTGCAGCATCAACGCCATACATGTCATCGCGACTATCAACAAACATATTCCACCATAACTGCATAATATTGCGCTTCAAAGAGACCCCCAAAGGACCGTAATCCCAAGTACCACTCAAGCCTCCGTAAACATCTGAGCCTTGAAATATAAAACCTCTACGCTTTGCTAAACTAACTATATCCTCTAATTTGACATCGTTTTTCACAGTATAAAATCCCTTTCTCCACGTTGGTAACGTGGCGGTATTTTTAATTTATTTAAATAATATTATACCATCTATACAAAAAATAAATATTTTATTTTACATCTCATTTTTTTATGATAAAATTAGCAAGAGCTTTTGTCGTATCTTAACAAATGTGTCTATCATTAGAGAGGAAGTGATTATCATTTTTCACAAAGATGAGAATTATCTGTGCGAAGTAAATTTCTCCATCACAGAGATGGAAAAATGTCCAAGTACAGATTCCATGGAAAAGTTCATCGAAGATACCCGTTCTAAATTAGCAAGTGACGACGACAGCGATCGAGCCATCAAACTCGTCTACGATTTGTTTAAGTCCGAACTTATAAGAACACCAGCAATGTTCTCTGCGTGTTGCATATTTCTAGGAAAATGCTTCCGCACGAGAGCTCTACAATCTGTTAGAGACAAAGATTATTCCGATGCACTTCGAGAACTTGGTTATTCAGATTTCTGCTTCGGTAACAGTGATGACGCAGATGTTGAATTAGCCTTTAATTTAGCTTGCCGTGGTTACATAGGTACGCTATTGCAAAAGGATGAAAAAACATCAATTTCCACGATGGAAACGGCCTATCTAATCCTAAAGGAAAAGAAGGCTTCGTCATATGAAAATATGACTTTAGAATTCCTAGCCGAAGGAGCTGACAAGCCAAGGAAGAAAATATACGGAAGGAAACTAAGGTCTAACAGAAAACTTTTCAAAAGAAATAGACCTACTACCGTACCAGAAGAAGTCCCAATTTCCAATCCGGAAATAGAAGTGGAACCGGGTGTAGACCCAGATTCAGATTACGTATGTTAGACTTCATTTGTTAAACTTCAAAAGCTCGCAAACCCCTGTATGCAAAAGCAACAGGGGTATTTAAATATCTGCATGCTGTCTAGACAAAGACCAGCAATCGAATAGAACTTTGTCTATACCACCAATCTTAGAAATAATTTCTAAATCTTTATTAGCTATTATTCTTAGTAGCTTTATATGTTCTGACGTAATATTACCCTCTTCTGATAATTTTAGTCCCTTTTCCGACAAATCGTATCTATATAGTTCATCCCGAGATAGTTCATCACCGTTTGTGTCGCTTTTTAAATTTAATGCGTAGCCGTTTAATTCGGCAAAACGTATATAAAACCAAGTTTGAATCAGATTTAGTGGTAGACTACTGCTATTTAAACCTTCATAAGTCTGTCGCAACACTCTATACCATTCCGATTCATCAATACCATAACTAGCATTTCTAACTAATTTCGTCACCTCATAACCGAATTGTAGTCGTTCATAGTTATTTAAAATATTTCCAAAAAAAGACTCTAATCTAGCGGATGTCAATATACCTAAGTCCCCTCTTCCGCTACGCAAAACTATATCACTAACAGCGAATAATTCTATACCCCCTGCTAACTTACTTTTTTCACGCCGAACACCTCTAGCAATAGCCTCACGCTGACCGTTAGGGGTTAATAATGTTAGTATTCTATCAGATTCGCCGTAATTAACACGACGTAGAATAATCGCCTTAGTTCTCTCGATGTTCATAATATAGCTTTTTTACCTCAGATACGATATCTAATGGATCCATATTCATTTTGTCTAAAACAGAAACTATACCATATAAACGTAAATCTTCTATATCTACCCCATATGCGCTATTAGTGCATAATATTATCGGTATGCTCGATAAATCAGCGTATGATTGCAATTCGTGCATCAAAACAATTCCATTTGGGCCAGGCATAAAAATATCCAATACGATAACGTCTGGTATTTTTTTATTTATTAAATCTATAGCTTCAATTCCATCTCTAGCAATTCTCGCAAAAAAACCTTCTTTATTTAAATTAAAAGAAAAAATCTGAGTCAACCATTCATCGTCATCTATAAGTAAAACGTCCATAATTTACAATAAACTTAATTGTATAGAAACAGGTATATCAACGTAAAATGTCACTCCGTCATTATGCCTAATTATGCCTATTTTTGCACCCATTATATCAGCAAACTTCCCCGATATATAAAGACCAAGTCCACTACTCTCTGGACGATTACTCATTTGCTGAGCGCGTATACCCAAATTCGATACTATTTTTCGATATTTTTTTCTCGATATCGATGGGCCATAATCTCGCACAGACAACCGAATATTCTTGCCGCAATTCATCACAGCAGCCTTGATTACTACAGGGATATTAGAATTGGCATAGTTTAGTGCATTATCGCAAAAATTAAGCATGATACGACGCAATAAATCTCTATTAGCTAAACCCAAAAAAGAACAATTGCGCGTACCAATTTTTATTTCTCTACCTTTTGCTTTATAAAGAGGTTCAAGTTCAGATACAATTTCATAACAAATCGACAATGGATTAATGGGTTCAAGCTCAAATATTGTATCATCTAGCCTAGACGAATACGTCAAACTAGATGTCAAACGCAATGCACGCTCACTAGTTAAAGTTACTTGATGTGCAAGCCTCTTGACATATTCTTTATCACAATCATCTTGTTCTATAGTCATAGATAATTGTCTAATTAAGGCCAAGGGAGATTTCAATTCATGTGCCGCCACAAAAAACATCTTGTCCTGAAAAACTAAATCACAACTAGGACTATTAGATGTTTTTTCTAACCCCTCATTCATATAAATATTTTATCACGCAATAATGAGGTCTGTAATAAATATATTCTATTCGTTAAATTTAAGAGTTTTTAGTAGATTAAAGAAATCTTCTTTCATAACATCGCCATCCGTACGAACAGTCAATGTTCTGTCTCGCATCTTGAGAATTACAGCAGTTCCGTATATATCCTTGGTAAAATTTCCTGTCAATTGAGTTCCAACTAAATCACCTACCGAATACACACTAGATGTAATTTCGCCTTTTTTTATTAATTTATCATATGAAGCCAATGTCTGATCGTATGTCTTCTGTTCAATAGAGATACGAATAGCATATTTTGTTGTCGGTGTAATAGGAGGAACTAAAATAGGATTCAAATAAGCCTCGTAAGTAACCCCCCCGCCCTTACTGACATCAGTGGCTTGATAGGCACTCCAAGTTTTTGGATATTTAAACGACAAACTACCATAATCAGACGGACCCATAAATTGCCTCATGGGCTCTTTTTCTTGAGCTTCAAACTTTGCCTCTAAAACCTCAGAATTTTTGCGCACCGCCTCAGCAACAGCCTCCTCGACTTTGCCATCTACATTATTTTTTTGGTCCATATAATTGATATATGCCCATATGCTAAATGAACCAAACAAAACAACAAGTATAGATAACGCAACGATAGCAAAAATCGTCCCGTTAAACGCAACTGCACCTTTTTCTAAACGACGTCTATTCATGGTTATGATTATATTATAAAACTACTCTAAGAATCAAATTTCTGTTTCAAAACATTTACTTCGTTTTTTAATTCCGATAAATCATTTTGAATGTCTTCGGCGAGTTTTTCGGCAGCCTTATATTGATTTATTGCTTCTTCTAAAACGAAATCGTCACTCTCAAACCAAGCCACTAGCTCGCTAAGGTCATTCATTTTCTGTGATATGGTTTTTTTATCGTTTTTTGACATCTGTAACCTCCGCAGTAATTAATTTATCACTTTTTTCTATTTTTATACTATTACCTATTTTTAGCTCACCTCGCACTATAGCATACCCTCTATAAAGAATAGACATAGGATTATACGCCACCAAAACCTGCCGACAAGAATCCACCTGCTGTGCAAACATATTCAAGCGTAAATCAATCATATCATGAATACTATCGAGGTTTTTGTTACAGCTAATTTTAATATCATTCAAAAAAACATCCATACGATTTATCACTCTAATCATAAGCTGAGTAAGTATACTAGATATTTCACGCTTATCAGGGGTAATTATTTCAGCAGCATTAGTTGGAGTAGATGCGCGTACATCAGCGACCATATCAGCCAACGTTACATCCACCTCGTGTCCAACGCCTACTACAGTTGGTATACGACTAGAAGCGATTTCTCTAACTAATAATTCATCATTAAACACACTTAAATCATCCGCACTGCCGCCACCACGAATAATCACAATCATCTCTGGTAACTCTTCTTGGCTATTTATATATTTCAAAGCTCTAATAATCTGATCGGGGGCAGCATCACCCTGAACTTGAACGTCGGCAACATCAATACGTAAGCCACCCCACCTCTGATTAACTATTTTTATAAAATCAGCATATCCAGCTGCGTTAACGCTGCTAATAACCGCTATATACGATGGTATTTCAGGCAATCTACGTTTACGCTCTACTGCAAATAAACCTTCTTTTTCTAGCTTAGCTTTCAAAATCTCAAAACTCTTTTTTATATTACCTTCACCACTAGGCTTTACTGTATTTACAGTCAGACTAAACTTTCCACGAGCAGTTAACTTTGGATAAGCTTTTACTACAACTTTCATGCCGTCGCGAATAGGAACTCGCAAATTGTATAACGACATAAAACAATTCACACTAGCCGTATCGTCCTTTATATCAAAGAACACCCATTTGCCCTGACTAACTTTAAAGCTACTAACTTCACCTTCTACACAAACTGTCGAAAAAGAATACTCAAGAGTCTGATTCAATATGTCGACAAAATCACTAACTGCAAAAATTTGATTAATTTCTTTTTCCATATTTTATGACCGCCTGCTGATACAAAATCCAGCCTACCAATATAGTAATTGATAATATTATTATTCTCGTCAAAACAATTCCCGCGATTGCCGCATCGCTAGACATACCAGCTATAGCCAAAACAAAAACCATGATAGTTTCATACGCGCCAGTCCCCCCTGGAGTAACAACTATAAATCCGGCTAAGCTAGCTAATCCATAAGCTATCAAAATAGGAGCTGGGTTTATTGGCGACCCAAGCGCCCAAAAAACAATCCAGAACAAAGCTACTTCAGCAACTGTAAATAAAATCCCCCATAATACCGGTATCTTCAATAAACTTTTATTTTGCATAATTTCCAGATAATCGTCACGCATATCTTCGAAAAAATTAACAAGTTTATTGTCTCGTATAGCTTTGTCAACGCGACCAAAAGTAATCTTTTTTACAAATTCGTTACTGAAATAAATGAGCTTTTTTTCTATCTTTTGCATACGACTCTTATCCTTAAAGAAATAGACAACACCAATCGCAAACAAAACTGTGATAAACACTAGGCTTGAACTTAATAAAATAATCCATCTATTTACCGTACCATCAATCGTAATAGCCAATACAGCAATAGCTAACAATATAGTCAAAGCAATATATCCGACAAAGTATCTCACCACCTGAGCTATAGTTGCTTTGCCGGCTGATATTCCAAATTTACCCAACCTCCAATTGACATATGATATACCACTAACACCTCCGCTAGGTAATACGTGATTTACGAAATTTAACTCAATTGATATACGTATAAGAGTCCACAGACTAACATGTTCTATGTTTCCTCTTTTCCTCAAATAGGAGAAAATCATTTCCCCCGCAGATATATATGAAACTAAAGATACCAGAATAAAGACAAATAGTATTCGCAAATCTACAGTTTTCATCAAATGCCACGCTTGAACTATTTCTTTTCTAGACGCATACAAAATCAATCCTATTAAAATAAAGGTAATTATACTTAGCCATACGCGAAAAGATAACTTCTTCATATATTTCTAGTATACTATACTTATGTATATATTATTACTAGGTCGTCAACCAGCACTAGGCGTAGCGGAATTAGAACAATTATATGGGTCTGACAACGTCAGCTGGTTTTCTAGTATATCAGCAATCGTAGATAGCGATAAATTTAATTTCAATATACTTGGCGGATGCCAAAAAGCTGGTCGCATCATAGAAAAAACTAGCGGTAATTGGCGTCAAATTAGTACAAAAATAATCAACAAATACACATCAGACTGGTCTAATAGCGACAAAAAAATCACACTAGGTATCAGTGTCTACGGATTTAATATATCGCCACGCGATGTCCAAAAAACTGGACTAGTAATAAAGAGTAAGTTAAAAAACAATGGCGTCAGCGTACGTTTGATTCCGAATTCCGACACTATGTTAAATACAGCTACCAGTCATCATAACAAATTGGGTTTATCCAAAAATCATATTGAATTATTGATAGTGCAGTCGTCTAATAATAAAGTCATCATTGCAGAAAGTGTCGGTTCACAAAATATAACCTCATTCGCCTCTCGCGATCAAGCACGACCAAAAACAGACGCATTCGTAGGCATGCTACCTCCTAAACTGGCTCGTATGATGATAAACATGTCAGGTTTAACAACGAATAGTCAAAATAAAATATTACTAGACCCATTCTGCGGTACTGGAGTAATATTACAAGAATCCGCCATATTAGGTTTTACTCCATATGGAACTGATTTATCGGACAAAATGATAGAATATTCAAAAATAAATTATGCATGGCTCGCTGATAAATACGACATCAAAAAAACAATTGATATCGCAACAGGTGACGCTACAAATTACATTTGGAAAAAACCTATAGATACTGTTGTATGCGAAACTTATCTAGGTCAACCATTTAATACGTTCCCTGCCACCGATAAACTAAACCAAGTAAAGAATAACTGTAACCATATAATCAATGATTTCTTGGTAAATTTGAGAAATCAATTAAAATCAGGTTCAACTATCTGTATAGCCGTACCAGCATGGAAAGCTAGCGATAATCATTTTATTCATCTACCTATTATCAAAAACTTGGAAAAAATAGGATTTAGACGTAAATTACTTAAAAATATACAAAATAATCAACTACTATACTATCGAGAAAATCAAATCGTTGCCAGAGAGCTCCTTATATTAGAGGTAATCTAGATATTCAAAGGGGTTGACTATAAATAAAAAATAGCGTAAAATTGAGAAGATTGTTATAGAAAAAATTAAGGAGTCATATGTCACACGTTAAGGCAGGCGGTTCAAGTAAAAACGTCCATAATAATGCGGGTCAACGACTAGGTGTTAAACGTTCTGGCGGACAAAAAGTATCAAATGGCGAAGTTATTGTTCGTCAAACCGGCAGCACAAAGATAGCTGGTCCTGGAACATATGTTAGTCGTAATTTCACGATTCACGCAGGCAAAGACGGTATAGTTACATTCAAAAAAGTAAAGAAACGCTCGTTTACTGGTCGTACACATAATCGTACACAAGTTTCTGTTATTTAAGATACAACATAAATGAGCCTAATAATAGGCTCATTTATCTAAAAATATCGCAATAATATTTGCGATATTTTATTTTATTTTATGTTCATTCCTAGATGATGTCTAATTCTATCTATAACATCACTAATTACAACCTGAGATTTTACTAAATACTCATCAACACCAAGCTGTTTAGCGCGATCTTTATCTTTTGGCTGAGAAAGTGCTGTTAGCATTATAACTCGCATATCCTTGGTTTCTGGAGTATTGCGCAATATATCTAATACATCAAAGCCACTAATTTTTGGCATCATCACATCTAGTAAAATCAAATCTGGCCTAAACGAAACTGCAATAGATAGTGCATCCTCACCATTATTAGCTTCTTTTGTCTCAAAGCCTTCTAATTCTAAACGCGCTTTATAAACAGCAGATAACGCCATATCGTCTTCTACTAAAAGTATTTTTTTCTTTGGTAAATTTTCCATCTTATTTATATACTACTTCAATTGTTGTTATAGCACAAGTACAATCAACGACTCAACTCTTTAGCAGCATCTAGCTGAGGATCTCGACCAGCATTAAAATCCTCTCCTGTCATATCAACTTTTTGATCAGGCTCTATACCTTGCTCTGTTATATTTCGTCCATTCGGAGTATACCAACGAGCTGTCGTTACTTTTAATATACCGCCGTTCCCTATATCAACAATCTTCTGCATAGAACCCTTACCGAATGACTTAGTTCCAATAATAGTAGCGACTTTATGATCCTGTAAAGCACCTGCCACAATCTCACTAGCGCTAGCACTATCTTCATTTATAAGTACGCTCGTTTTTATACCCTCCAAAATCGAATTATCGCCAGATTTCAGCGTATCGACAACTTTTCCGCCACGACGCTCACTAACGATAATTTTATTCTTTAGCCATAAAGCAGTGACTTGCTGCGCAGCATTGAGATATCCACCACCATTATTACGCAAATCAAGTATTACAGCCTTTACTTGCTTTGCTTTTATATCCTCTGCGGCTTGTCTAGCCAAAGTTCCAGTTTGCCCATCAAATCGAGAGATATTTACAACAGCAATACCGTCATCAATCTGCCAACGTACACTAGAATCATTAAATTCGTCCCTAATAATAGAAAAATCGTATTTATTATCGCCTCTTAGCATCGTTAATTTAACTGTAGTGCCTACTTCGCCACGAACTTTCGAAGCAATAGTTGCAGCATCTAAGCCTTCAACAGAATCGCCATTTATAGTACTAAAAATATCTCCAGCTAATATACCGCTTTTCTGGGCTGGCGATTCATCTACAACCCTTATGACAGTAGGTTTATCATTACGAATACCTATTTCTGCACCTATTCCAGATATTTTTCCTTCCAATTCATCGTTAAATTTCTCTGCCTCCTCGCTATTCATATACACTGTATATCTATCACCAGCTGCGTCTACCATACCCTTGATAGCGCCATCGATAAGTTTATCGTTTTGTATATCGCCATCAAATTCACCCTTTAATGATCTATATACTTCCTGTAGATCACGCACATCTAAATTATCGGCGGCAATGTTTACACCAAATAACGGTGATATCGTCGATATTAACTCATATTTATGAGATCCCGCATAAAATCCTAACACCGCTACAGCTATTATAGAAATGATAAACGTTGTATAATTTACATTTATTTTACGCTTGGTAGTGTTTTTATCCTGCGTATTATTTTTTTCTTCCATATATCCCCCGTTACTATATATATTATTATAGTACCACTAAATACCGTATAGAATATTTATATACTAGAATCTCTTGAATATTACGCTTGACTTAGACTTGCTAATAGCCATTCTTGAATATTGACCAGTTCCGTCAAAGTTATACTGACTTACATATATCGCATCGCCAGAAACACTTTCTACAACCATCAAGTGGCCGTACGGCATACCATAACCTATTGGTGCTATAACAGCATCTCCTGGCTGAGGGTCACTAACTGTTCTAGCTTTAGCTGAATATTCCCATTGATATGCGTGACCATGTCCCATAAAATGGTTTACTTTTCTGCCGTATCCGTTCTCTATACGCCATGCTGCATAACTTACGCATTCTCGATTGAATAATCCCCAAGGATCAGCATAGGAATCTTGTGCGCCACCATAAGGGTACCCGCCAGATACTCCCATTTCACCTGTATAAGTTCCAGCGATTACATATATACTGCCGACTATACCGCTAATATACCCGCTGCCACCAGAACTTGACCTCAATGAAGCTATATAAGCAGCCTGCTCGGCATGAGCACGTTCTGCTTGAGCCTTAGCATCACTTACTAATGCTTGGTATGCGGCTTCTTCTCCTCGTGTCTTTTCAACTATTCTAGCCTGGTCAGCTTCTTTTGCAGCAAGAGCAGCCTTTTGAGAGTTCTGACGAGAAAGGACTAATTCCACTTCTTTTTTATCAGACTCTAGTTTCTTCTTTAGTTTACTAATTTCTTCGATTTTTGCACTTAAATTATCCTGGACAGAAGATCTATATTC
>JAZRKC010000002.1:0-4519 GCA_045646155.1 Saccharimonas sp. (SeqCode) | reverse complement strand
ATGATTAAAAACTACTTCGTCTACAATATCTGGATTTTGAGGGTACAATATACGATTTTTTTCGTGGCGAGACCCTCCAAATATATTTAGCATCAGAGTTTTATCATCGATGCCTGTCATGTTAAATTTTTCCATATACCTCCAAACATATTTTATTTTACAGTTAAAAACGACATATTTTCTATTTAATTTGGATATATAGGCTATTTATTGCAAAAGAAATGAAATTTACTATCTGTAAAAATGATAAAAACGTTGAAAATATTACTATTGTAGAATATGCATCAAAAAATCGCCTACAAAAGGCGATTTTTCTTTTTTACTAAAAGTATTAGCTAATTTGATTTTCTACTTTTATGCCAGGTCCCATAGTTGTAGCTATTGCTGTAGATTTAACATAACTAGATTTTAGGCTCGATGGTTTTTGGCTTTGTAGGCTCGAGAAGAACGCGTCTGCGTTTTCTTTTAGCTTATTAACGCCAAAGCTTACTTTACCAATAGATAGATGTATTGTAGCTTGCTTGTCTACACGATATTCAACTTTTCCAGCTTTTGCTTCTGTAGTTGCTTTAACTACGTCTGCAGATACGGTTCCGCTCTTTGGATTTGGCATGAGGCCTTTTGGACCAAGCAATCTAGCGAATTTACTTAGTTTAGGCATGTAAGCTGGAGTGGCGATTAATACGTCAAAGTCTAATTCACCTTTAGTTAATTTCGCTATAATTTCTTCGTCGCCAGCAAAGTCTGCGCCAGCTTTTTTCGCCTTTGCAGCATCTGCTTCTGGAGCGAATACAGCAACTTTTACACTTCGACCATTACCGTTTGGTAATACGACTGTAGCACGAATATTCTGATCTGCTTGACGAGGGTCAACTCCTAGTCGCACATGAACTTCTACACTAGCGTCGAATTTAGCTGGATTAGTTTCTAGAGCAAGCTCAAGAGCTTCGTTTAGAGTATAGACTTTTGTATTGTCTACTTTTTTGGCTATTTCACGATATTTCTTGCCTCTACGTTCAATTAGAGGTCGTACCTTTGGTGCTGGGCCTTTTTTCTCATTGGCTACTGCATCACCCTGAGGTGTGGTATCGCCAGCTTCTTTGCGAGCTTGTTTTTCGGCTTTTTCTTCAGCTTCTTTTATAGCTTTTTCGCTACGTTTTCCAGCTTTTGCTACGTCAGATTTTCGGACAGAATGTTTTTCGGCATTAGCTATAGCTTCTTCTATTTCACTTATAGTGTTTTTTTCTGAAACATTAATTTTTAGTTCTTTTGCCTTTTCAAGCAATTCGGCTTTTTTTGCCATATTTTATAAATATCCTTTCTGTGGTGATAGCGATTGTTTTTTATTCAATCTCCCAACATTAATTAACGATTTTTTATTATACCAGAGAATATAGAAAAAATCTAGCAATTTTACGTTAAAGTAATGAAATGTTGTAAATTAAACAAGGTATTTTTTACAGAGGTATTGACAAGCGTGAGCAATTTGTGTATTGACTCAAAAAACAAAAATGCTACAATTGGTTTTACGTCTTCCGGAGCCTATTTTTAGAGCAGCAACCCGGGGCTAAAATCCACGAGTATTTTAGAACGAACCTTCCGTGGGGGTTGGTAAATAGGATCGATATTTTATCGATCTAGGAGAAAACATGCGTTTCAACAAGTCAGTGATGGCTACTGTAGTTATTGTAGCTTTCACCGTATTTGGCGGACAAAATGCTTACGCCGTAAACACCAAACAAACCCAAAAAAATGACGAGCATAGTCAGACAGAAACAGTAAATAATACAGAGACACCAATTGATGTCTTGGTAAAAGATGGCGATACTCTGACGGCAATAGCAGAGGATAATCGTACGACGGTCGATGCTATTGTAGAGCAAAATAATTTGACAAATCTTGACATAATAGAGCCTGGTCAAGTCCTAAAAATCACTCCTAGTGACGTAGGATTAGTGAATTTTATAAATGGTATCGAAACTGCTGCTGCTAGCTTTATGAAGCCTCTAGAGCCGGAGGCGCAAGTACAACCAGTTGTTTACCAAAGCGTATCAAACAGCTATTATATAGGTAACGGTATGTGGTGTACTGACTACGTACATTCACGCCGTCCAGATGTACCTATCTATGGTAACGCTGGTTACGGTTGGGTAACTGCAGCGCAGAACAATGGTAGAGCTACTGGCTCGGTTGCGCAAGCTGGCGCTATTGCTATCCAAAATGGCCACGTTGCTTACGTAGAGTCGGTAAATGCAGACGGTAGCTATAATGTTTCTGAAATGGGTTGGAATTATACTCCTGGTAATTACAATACTAGGACTGTACAACCTGGAGAGTTTGGTGCATTTATATACTAGAGATAGTTGGTTAACAAAAACTACCACGTCGTGTGGTAGTTTTTTTGGTTTAATAATCTCCGCCGGTTATATTTAGGTATTTTTCTAATGTTTTTATACCCTTTGCTTTCATGTCTTTTGCTATTTCAATCCCTACATATCTCCAGTGCCATGTTTCCGGCTGGTAGCCTGTTATGCTAGCTAGCCCATCTGGGTATCTCTCTATGAAGCCGTAATTTTGAGCGTTTGCTTTTAGCCATTTATATTGTTCTGTGGTACCAAAGCACTCCAAAGTGCATGATTCTACCATGAGATCTACTGCTAGTCCAGTGTGATGCTCGCTATACCCTGGTCTTGCGCTTACACTGTCTGCTTCTGCGGGACTATCATTTTGTCTAGACCAATATTCATATAGATATGCTTGGTCATAATAACCTCTATGACCGCTAGATACACTAAATATTAAACCTTCACTACTAGCATCTTTTGCCATAGCTTCAAGATAAGAAGCAGCTTCCTTGCGCAGTTCAACTCCCATGACAGACACTAAATCATCTGGAACCCAATCTTTTGGTGAAATGCAATGTTTTTTGTTTATAACGACTTTTATTGACTCTAAATCTGTCGTATCGCAATTACCTGTAGCTATAGTTCCGAATGGAAAATTAGAGGCTTTTAATTGTCTTTCTTGTTCAAAATTTTCTGCATTTGCAATAGCTTCTGTCTCGTCTCTTATAGCTGATAAAGTCTTTTCTAATGTTATATTATCGGCTTTTTCTTTGACAGTTTGAGCTGACTGCTTCACTCTTTTTTCTGTGCGATTCTCAAAAGCCAAAGCGGACGTATAAAAGGATAAATTTAAGCCAATAAACATCGAGGAAATCATTAACAGTGTGATAGAGGTTCTTTTGTACTTATGGGTAATTGCTTTTATCATATAAATTTGTTATTTAACTTTTGCTTGGGCGCTAAAAAAGACGCCCCAAAAAGACGTCTTTTGATAGCTAATATTATTCTACGACTTCTACGCCCATTGAGCGCGCAGTGCCAGCTATAATTTTTTTGGCACCTTCTAAGTCTACTGCATTTAATTGGTCTAGCTTCGCTTTTGCAATTTCTTCTAATTGCGCTTGAGTGATTTTGCCAACTTTGTCAGAATGAGGCTTGCCGCTTCCTTTTTGAATTTTGGCTGCAGCGCGAATCATGTCATCTGCTGGTTGACCTAAACTTTTCCAGGTAAATGTTCTATCGTCATAAACTTGAATATGGACAATAACATCTTTGCCCATGTCGGATTTAGTAGCTTCGTTGAATGGATTAATGAAATCCATCATATTCAAGCCCCATTGACCCAGTGTCGATCCTACTGGAGGACCTGCTGTGGCGCGGCCTGCTGGTATACGAAGTTTTAGGTTTCCGATAACTTTCTTTGCCATTATTGTTTATCCTTCTTTATTCTCAAAATGAGGTTACTAAACACATTTAATGAAGCATATTTAGTGCGTAACGTGTATATTATATATAAAAAATAACATAAATTCAATAGATTGACGATTATTTGTATCAAAACAACAAAAAAGAGACGATATAATTTTTCGCCTCTTTTTATTGATTTAATTAAACTTTTTTGACTTGTAGAGCGTCTAATTCTACAGGAGTATCGCGCCCAAACATATTAACCATGACTTTTAATTTGCCTTTTGTTTGGTCGATTTCACTGACAGCTCCTTCGAAACCTTTGAATGGGCCATCTATGATGGATACAACTTCCCCTTCGCTATAATCAATCTGATGCTTTGGATCTTCGACACCCATGCGTTTCTTTATCTTTTTCATCTCAGACTCTGAAACGGGAGTAGGTTCTGTGCCACTACCGACGAAACCTGTTACTCCAGGAGTGTTTCGAACTATATACCAAGTTTCATCTGTTAGTTTCATTTCAACTAGACAGTAGCCCTGGAAGATCTTTGCTTCAACGACTTTGCGCTTGCCATTTTTGATTTGAATTTGCTTTTCTTTTGGTACTATGGCGTCAAATATTTTATCTGCCATATCTACTGTCTGTGCGCGCTGACGAATACTGTCTGCGACTTTTTCTTCATAACCCGAATATGTATGTATTGCATACCACTGACGTGTGCTATCGTAACGATTTGATTTTGTCATATTATTTTGTAGATCCC
>JAZRKC010000001.1:0-12280 GCA_045646155.1 Saccharimonas sp. (SeqCode) | reverse complement strand
CTATCAACTTCTACTCCTAGCATCGCACATCCTCTATCGTTAACAGAATTAATTAATCTTTCTACTTCAGATGAATCGTCGCGATTAAATATACAGTCATCTCCCATCAAAACTACAACCGATTCATCCGGTCTGCCCATTGCGTCATATGCTAAAGCTACAGGTATACTAGTACCGTATTTGCCATAGCTAGATTGTATTACATAATGAAACCTAACTTTTGGTGGAGCAATCATCGATAAGTATTCAGTTTTTCCGTTACGTCTAAGATAGTTATTTAAATCTATGTTATTTCGATAAAAATCACGCAGCTGACCACTCTGTTCACCCACAACGAAATATATATCCGTTATACCGGCTTTTATACAGTCTTGCACCGTATAATCTACTACAGGTCTATTACCTATAGGTAACATACATTTTTCTATAGCTTTTGTAATAGGCAGGCGTCTAGTTCCCCAGCCTGCAACTGGAATAATAGCTTTGGTTATCATATGTATATTATAAAACAAAATGCATATAAACTGTTCTATATAGATTTCGATAATGTGATAACTAGATTTTTTCCCTCTATAGATACCTCTTGACTATAATCGCCTTTTGGCTCGCCATCTACGCCTAATATTTCAGACATTATCACGCTTTTATATTCATGAATTGCCTGAGATAATTCATCGTCCGTAGTATTTAGAGATACGTTTATTCTGTCATCAACACTCAATCCAGCTTGTTTACGAGCATTCTGGACATATCGAATAACTTCGCGCATCAAACCTTCACGCTTCAATTCTGGCGTAATATTCGTATCTAGCGTAACATCATTTCCTAATTTTACGGATTTTACATTCAATTCATCTATCAGAATAGCCTTAAAATCAACAAAATCACCCATAGTCGGAACAGATACGCTAGCAAGTGGCTGACGAACCTTTATGCCCATTTTAGCTCGAATACTTAGTCCTTCATTCACATAACTGCGTACTGTTTCCATTTCTTCTAGCACTAATTGGTCTACTTTATAATTTGTTGGCCAATATAGTAAATGTACAGATTCACTTCTACCTCCTAGATTTTGATACAATTCCTCTGCCAAAAATGGTACGAATGGCGCTAATATGACTGCTAGCTTGAGAAGTACATAATGAAGCGTCTTATACGCATCATTTTTGTCATCGAGTCCATCACTTTTCCAAAAACGACGACGTCCGCGACGAACATACCAATTAGAAGCATCGTCTATAAACGGCAATATACTACTCATAGCATCTGGCAGGTTGTAGTTATCCATATTTTTAGTTATGCGTTCATTTAACTGATGTAGCCGAGAAATAATCCATTTATCCATAGGATTTTTTAGTTTAGCTAAGTCTACACTAATATCAAAAGTATCGTCATCATTTATACTAAACGCGCTTTCTGGCGTATATTTATATGGAAATTCGAAATTATCAACTTCCGCGTACATCGTAAAGAAATCGTACATATTCCAAATCATTCCCAGTTTGCGAGCAACATCACCAACAGCCTTATCCTGAAGGGCATAATCTTCTCCATTCAACAACGGTGAAGATGCTAGCAAAAATCGCAAAGAATCAGCCGAAAATTTATCCATAAGTTCGTTTGGATCTGTAAAATTACCGTAGCTTTTACTCATTTTGCGGCCATCATTTCCAGCAACAACACCAGTAGCAATAATATTTCTAAATGGAGCCTGACCAAATAACCCAACACTAACGGCGTTCATGTAATAAAACCAAGCTCTCACCTGTCCTACGTATTCAGCAACAAAATCACCTGGAAAGTTCGCCTCAAATTCACTTTTGTTCTCAAACGGATAGTGAAATTGTGCAAAAAACATACTACCAGATTCAAACCATCCATCCAATACTTTGTCTATGCGTTTATAATGGACACCATCTTTATCAAATTCAATTTCATCGACCCATGGACGATGATAATCATCGAGGCGTTTTCCACTCAGCTCATAAAGTTCATCATACGAGCCTACAACAATTCTATGTTTTTCTCCATTATTATCTACACCTTCCCAAACCGGCATAGCCGTAGCCCAAAAGCGATCTCGACTAATATTCCAATCTGGAGCTTGTTCTATATTATTCTCAAAACGACCATGCTTGATATGCTCTGGAAACCAACTAATTTGTTCTGTATTTTTTTCAAGCATTAGTTGTTTCTGGTTTTGAATATCAAAAAACCAACTAGGATGAGCACGGTACATCAAACGCGTGCCGCATCTATGGCAATGTGGGTAGCTATGTCGAATATATTCTATTTTCCATACAACACCACGCTCACGCAATGTTTTTGCCACAGTTTTATTCGTTTCCCAAACATTTAGTCCTTGCCATTCTCCGTCGCTATAAAGACCATTCTCATCTATAACATGCGTGACTGGTATTTTATTTTCTATCGCCATATTAAAATCTTCTTCACCATAAGCTGGCGCAATATGTACAATACCAGTTCCATCATCTGTACTAACATAGTCCGCATGCCATACTTTATGTGCATTACCGCCATGATTTTTAAATAATGGCTCGTATTTCATACCGACCAATTCGCTACCTTTTATTTCACGAATGATTTCATATTCTAAAGGTTTATGTTTTTCGTCCTGTAAAACTTTATTTATCAGATTTTTTGCCAAAATAAAGTTATCATCTCCACATTTCACTTCAACATATACAAAATCCCTATTAATAGCAACTGCTGTATTTGCTGGAAGAGTCCAAGGTGTCGTAGTCCATACTAACAAATTAGAGCCATTATCTAATTTAAATTTAACAAAAACGCTAGGATCAGTTACGTCCTGATATGAACCAGTGTCCATTGTAACTTCAGCCTTACTAAGCGGTGTAGCATCGCGTGTACAATACATAAGCACACGTTCACCTTCATATATTTTCCCTTTATTATAGAGCTCTTTAAACGCCCACCAGATAGATTCCATGAATTCTTTATCCATTGTCCTATAAGGATTATCCATATCTACCCAGCGACCAATACGATCAATGGTGTCATTCCATAAGTTAGACGTTTGTATCATATTGTCGCGCGCTGTAGTAATATAATCTTCTAGGCTGATTTTCGTACCAATATCACGACGATCTTTGACGTTTAATTTCTTTTCAGTAAAAACTTCTGCAGGTAGACCATGGCAATCCCATCCCCATCTACGCTCAACACGCTTACCCTGCATAGTCTGATAACGAGGTATAATATCTTTGACGATGGAACTCAATAATGTACCATGATGAGGCACTCCTGTGATAAATGGCGGACCATCATAAAAAACAAAAGAATTGTCCGCTGGACGACTCTTGATTGACTTATCAAAAATACCATCAGCTTTCCATTTATCAATCCAATATTTTTCATATTCTATAGCTCGACGACGCGTCCCATGCTTGAATCTCATATTCGATATATCTCCTTATTTTTAGTTAATAAAAATCACTTCTTGTGTCTACGAGAATCCGATTATACGGACGGTACCATCTCGTTTCCAAAAGAAGTGATTCTTTTAGCTCTCATTTATCGCATTGTCGTAGCGTTCACGGCAGGTTCTAATTTCAAAAAATGATTTCTTCCCGCGACTCGTGGTTGATAGCCACTCAAACGTCTACTGACAGTATAACACTTTTGTCTTAAAAAATAAATTCTACAACAATGAATTACCAAACTTTACAAAAATAGCTACCAATATCATGAATATTACGCTCAAGACAATCAAGAAATCATATTTTTTCGAAACAATATGTCGCAGAGCACGCGCTTGTCTAGAATACAATATATTTTGCCCCTGAACATTATGTCTAATTAATCCTAATAACATAAATAAAACACCCACATCAGTCAACAAGCACCAAGGACATAGAGACTGGATTACGTTATAACTTATATAGAACATCCAACCAGCAAAAATTAATCCTATCCAAGCTCCAAATTCAGCCGCTTTCATAAACCATTTTGGCATTTCAATCTTTGATAATCCCAAAACAGCAATTGTAACAAAAACTGGGAACGCCGCCATTCCTATAAACGCATTTGGAATATCAAAAAATATATGAGACGACCAGTGCCTAGCGACAGATCCACAGTTAATGACGCTATTAATATCACATCTAAATACAACGTCGCTATATTTAGATAGCACAACAAAATCGTTTGACAATACAATAGACGAAACTAGCCCCACCAACGCACCGCATAGCACGAGTAAGAAATTATTGCGCTGAGGATTATTCCTGAGAAACATAATAAGCTAACTCTCCAGTCGGCGGAAACGAAGTACCACTCCACGTCCTCTGAATTACACCGTCATTACTAGTTACAATAATCGTAGGATATTCAACAATATCATATAATCTACAGATAGACTCGCCTTCACGACTATCTGGGTCTATCACCTCTAACTCGTATCCAGTCTGTCTATGAAAGTCACTTAGATAAGTCTCTACTGCTCGTGCATAATCTGTATGTTCTTTTGATAAAACGAGTACTCTCACTCGCCACTCCTTTTTCTCTGTTTTAGTATGTCAACAAAATCGTCCAATGTCTCAAACTTATGAAATACACTAGCAAAACGAACGTATGCAACTTCGTTTATCTTTGCAAGCTCATCTAAAACTAATTCGCCGATATAGCTAGATTCTACCTCATTTTCACCTATCTCATACAGATTGTCTTCGACATTATTTACAATACCTTCGATTTCATCATCGGTTTCAAAAAATTTACCAACAGATTTACGAATAGCATTTAATAACTTATCTCGATCAAAAAGCTCACGATTCCCTCTAGATTTCAGTACTACTAGTGGAGCTTGCTCGATTCTTTCGTATGTAGTAAATCTGTGCTTACCGTCTAACGTCTCACGACGACGACGAATAGATATACCATCAGCAGACTCTCGAGATTCTAATACTCTACTATCTCCTATCTTGAACTTAATGGTCATTTTTAGTCCTTGTTTAATTCTTTATTCCTTCTACGCTTTCTCAAAAATGCTGGCGTATCGTCTTCATCTTCATCATCCTGAGATGAGTTGTCCCATATATTAGAATTTGATTCGCTATGGAACACTTCTTCGGCTTCACTATGATCAAGATTTAAATCCACTCCTTTGATAGCACTATCTAATTTCTCTTGAGATACTGTATTATCAGATGAACTAGGGTTTTCTATCTCTGTCGCTTGCTGATGAAAATACGCGCTATCAAACCCTGTCGCGATTACAGTAATAATAAGTTCATCCTCCATATCAGGCTTCAGTGTAGCACCGAAAATAATATTTGCGTCTGGACTGACTGCACTAGTAATAATTTCAGCAGCTTCCTGTATCTCAGACATGCTCATATCATATCCACCAGTAACGTTAAATAGTACACCTTTGGCGCCGTCTATAGAAACCTCAATTAATGGGCTTTCTATAGCCTGTTGCGCAGCCTCTACTGCACGATTATCGCCACTTGCGCGACCAATACCCATCAAAGCTGAACCAGCATTACTCATAATAGCTTTGACATCAGCAAAGTCCAAGTTAATCAAACCATGTTCAGTAATTAGCTCGGATATACCCTGAACACCTTGACGCAAAACATCATCAGCAATTTTAAAGGTCTCTAACAAAGGAGTGCGACGATCTATAGTCTGCAATAATCTATCATTAGGGATAGTAATCAAAGTATCTACGCCTTTTCCTAATTGAGCGATAGCCCATTCAGCATTACGACGACGTTTTTCTCCCTCAAAACTGAATGGCTTTGTAGCAACACCAACACATAGTATACCTAAATCACGAGCAACTTCAGCTACAACATGACCTGCGCCAGAGCCAGTTCCTCCACCGGCGCCAATTGTAACAAAAACCATATCAGCGCCCTTTATACACTCACGTATCTCATCGATAGATTCATACGCAGCAGCTTCTCCAACAGATGGATCGGCACCAGCCCCTAATCCATTTGTGGTGTTATGTCCCAAATGAATTTTAACATCAGCTTTGGAGTTATGAAGTGCCTGCGCGTCAGTATTCATTGCTATAAATTCTACGCCAGCCAGACCGGCGTCTTTCATGCGATTCACAGCAGAACCGCCAGCGCCACCAACACCAACGACCTTTATGCTTGCAAATGATTGAATTTCACTCGGTTTTATTTCAGGCATTTTACTTTATACTCCCCTCGATGCATAATGCAATATCTTAATTAAGTATAACATCTTTCTTTAACAATATCGACATTTTATAATCAACGCCCCATTCTATTGAATAAACTAGACAAAAATCCACCAGCTATTTTTGTAGCATGGTTACTTTTTTTGCCGAATTTTATCTTTGACTTAGGCAGTTTAATTACATTTTCAGCATCAATCAACATTAGCCCAACAGCAGTAGCAAATTCAGGCTTATCAATACCATCAGCCACGCCGCCAAAGCCCTTTGGTTTACCTAATCGCGCAGCCACACCTAATTGCTTTTTAGCGAATTCCAAAATACCTTTGATATTTGACGTTCCGCCAACTAGTACTACTCCGCTAGGTAACTTACCTGCTCGACCAGCTTTTTTAAGCTCACTATTTACTAATTCAAAAATTTCTTCCAATCTAGCTTCGGTTATTTCTTCTATATCACCCTGATTGAAGATTAATGTATCTTTACCTACTTTTACGGAAACTTCTCCGTCAGACGAGTTATTCATTAAAGAAGCGTGCTGCAATTTAATCTTTTCTGCTATTTCTGGATCTGTTTTTAGACCTATTGCTAAATCATTTGTGATATTCATACCGCCCATAGGAATAATACCTATATACTGCAGATCACCTTCTTCGAACACAGCTACACTTGTTGTGGAGCCACCCATATCTATAACAGCTACTCCATTTTCTAGTTGAGATTCAGACAAAACAGCTTTTGCAGACGCCATAACAGACGGCACTATAGAATTAGGCTTAACACTTGCTAATTCAACAGATTTTTCTAGATTAGTCATATGAGGAACCATTGCCGATATGACGTTTGCTTTTACTTCTAGCCTAGTACCGCTCATGCCAATAGGGTCTTTTATACCATCCTGGCCATCTAATATATAATTAAAGGCGATAACTTCTAAATCTCTACGATTAGCAGGAATTTTACCAGTTACGGCAACTTCCATAATACGATCTACATCTTCTTCGTCAATCTCGTGATTTGCAGTACCCACAGCTATCATACCTTCAGTCTTTGTACTGATAATATGCGAACCGTTAACACTAATAGTAGCTTCATTTACTTCATATCCGCTCATACGCTCAGCATCAGCCAAAGCGGTGTCTATAGCGCTAGCGGGACCGTTTAAATTAACGACCGTACCCTTTCTCATGCCTGAATTTTTAGCCTTCCCTACTCCTATAATAGTAGGTGAACCAGTCGCCGGATCAATATGACTAACAACACAACGAATATTCGTAGTGCCCACATCTATACCGACTGCATATCGAGATTGTTCCTGCATATATTATATTATAGCATAAGCTAGTTCATCTAAAAAAGATATCTTTATGCAATATATAAATATTTCTAAATTACAACTGAGTTAAAATTTCAGCGCCATCTTCTGTAATCAGCACAGTATGTTCATAATGAGCCGATAAACTGCCGTCCTTTGTTCTAATCGTCCAGCCGTCGTTTTTATCGACTTTTATTTTTTCTCCACCTAAAGTAGCCATCGGTTCTATAGCAATAGTATCGCCAGGTTTCAATAATACACCCTTTCCGCGACGTCCGTAATTTGGTATATCTGGAGCCATATGCATCTTCAGCCCAACGCCATGACCAACTAATTCACGTACTATACCTAGCTTGGCTGATTTTAATACCTTTTCGATTGCATACCCTATATCACCAGTATATACAGGTCCTTTAATAGCATCGATTCCGGCATACAAACTTCTCTCTGTGTTAAGCATAAGGTGTTTAACAGCGCCAGTAGGCTCCTCATCTACTACCATAGTAAAAGCGCTGTCTGTCTTCATATCTTTGTATGTAATAACTAAATCAAAGCTAACTACATCTCCTTTTTCAAACACGTAATCGTTTGGGAGTCCATGGACAATTGCATCATTTACACTTATACAAATCGCCCCGTCGAAATTAACCTCTGGTGTCTTGTATGTAGCGCTAGCTCCGTATTCTTTGATTTTTTCATCAACAAATTTATCTACATCTCTTTCTGTCATGCCAGCGTGAATATATCCCTTGATATCTTCAAAAATATGCGCCAAAATTTTGCCACCTTCTCGCATAGCATCAATTTGAGACTGTGTTTTGCGGCCAGTAATTAGTCCTGACATACAGTTTTTACCTCGCTGTAAATACGATCGTGCACTTCACCAACCGTACCGGTGCCGTCTAAATGAACAATTCTAGCACCAGCATCAGCGAGAATACCAAGAACTGGATACATCTTTTGACGATATATATTCATACGTCTCATAATTGTCTCGGGAGTATCTTCCATGCGATTTCGTTTTTCCAACCGAGTCATAATTTCACTATCAGGAACTTCTAATACAACAACAATGTCTATCTGTTTACCACTCTTTTTTATGTAATCACTAAACCATTCAGCCTGATTTTTATTACGCGGAAATCCATCGATGATAAAATTACTGTCTCCATTGCTATATATATCACCTATGGCCTTTTCAAATACCTTATAGATGATGTTATCACTTATCAACTCTCCAGTTTTTAGCATTTCAATAGTCTGATCGTCAGCGTTTTGACGCAGCAATTCACCAGTTGAAATCCATTGCCAACCTTTTCTAGCAGCAAGCATCTTGCCTTGAACACTTTTTCCTGCTCCAGTTGGGCCAAACAAAAGAATCATTTATTTTCCTCTTCTATTTTAATTATTATTTACTTAATTTTTCCTTCACAATCTTTGCTAAAATAGCGCCATCTACAGAACTACCGACTTCGGATTTTATGGTACCTATCACTTTACCCATAATACTCATGTCAATTTTGTCAAATTCAGAAATTTTTTCATCTACAAGCTTAGATATTTCTTCTTCGCTCATTTGCTTAGGCAAGAATTTCTTTAGTATTTCAGCTTCTTTTTCTTCTGATTCTGCCAATTCTAATCTATCATTTTGACGATAGATTTTTGCACTTTCATTTCTTTTCTTAACTTCACGAACGATTATCTTCTCTATCTCAGTATCATCTAAACCTTTATCTCGTTCACCTCTAGCTACTTCTTCATGCAGAATTGATGCACGAAGACCGCGTAGTGTATCAACATCAAAACGATTGCCGCCAATAAGGGCGGCTTTCATCTCATCCTTTATTCGCTGATTTAGCGACATTAAATTAGCGAACTCCCAATCGCATTTTTGCCATCTTGTCTGCTTTTCGTTCTTTGCGGATAATCGCTTTTTGACGGCGTTCAGACTTGCTAATTGGCTTTTCAAAACGCATGGACGCTTTTGCGCTTGCGAGCACACCGCTCTGCAAAACTTTGCGATTAAAACGACGAATAATGTTTTCGTTCGCTTCACGCTCATCTTTACGTATTACTTGTACCATATCAATGACATTATATCAGATAATGTCGATAGATGCAATATGACTATCAATATTAATATACTCTTAAAATCAGTTATTAACCTCTAGATGCAATAACTTACCTTCAACCTTTTTCCGTCCGTTCCATTCGTTTATAGCCGGCTGTATCCAAATATCTATATTGTCACCATTTTTTACAAAAAAATAATCCGGAGCTGAAAAAGCAATTACCTCAATCGAATTATCTTTATTATCGACGACATTCAGCTTAATATGTTGTTGTTCACTCCCCATATATCTACACCCCATAACAGTGAGATTTGTAATTTTTATAATTGGCTCAGGGTTACCATTTCCAAAAGGTTCAAGCATACTAATTTTATCTACCAAATCTAAATTAATTTCGCTCAGCAAATCCGCCTCAACATCTTCTGCAGGAAGTAAGATATTCTCTTGGTCTTGTAGATTTAAAGATTTATAGAATTTATTCACATTGTCTCTAAAAGCTTCTATATTTGAAGTCGGCAAGGTTACTCCGGCTGCAATTTTATGTCCTCCTCCGCCCGTAATAATATCCTCGCTAGCCCTAATCGCATCAGCAACACTAAAATCACCAAAACTACGAGCACTCCCTTTCGACTGTTCTCCGCACTCTTGCAGCACATATGTAGGTTTCTTGTATTTTTCCATTATCTTTGCGGCAACAATCCCTATAATTCCATGGCTCCAATCTGGATGACTTAGTACTAAAACGTTGTCATCAGTATATTTTTCTGCCTGTTCTACAGCCATTTTATAAATCTCATCTTGACGACGACGACGCTCCGCATTCATATCATCAAGCTGTCGAGCCAAACACATCGCCTCGCTGGCGTTATTAGAACATAACATATCCTGAGCATATTTCGCAGTCTCTAAACGACCAGCAGCATTCATACGAGGTCCTAATCCAAATCCAAGCGAACGTGTATTTATATTATTTAATTTCACATCCGATACAGACATTAAAGCTTTTAAGCCAACTCTTCTGGTTTTAGCTAAAACTTTCAATCCCCAATATACATGTATACGATTCTCATCAACTAGTGTAACAACATCACAAACAGTACCTAGTGCAACCAAATCCAACAACCATTTTTCTTGACCGACAGGCATACCATCAATCTTTGTCTGCATCGCTTGGACTAGCTTAAAAGCCACGCCTACGCCAGGCAAATCAAGGAACGGATATAGCTTATCGTTATCTACCTCGTCTTTTAATATTAGGTTTTCGTATTTATCGGGGTAATCTTGCAAAAGACGCTTTGGATTAATCACACCAATTGCTGGAGGCTGAACCTTTGCAACATTATGATGATCAGTTACTATAACGTCTACTCCAAGTTTTTTTGCATGTTTTATAGGTTCTTCGCTTAAACTACCACAGTCTACCGTCACAATTAACGTCGCACCCATACCAGCTATTTTTTCAACAGCTTCTATAGTCATACCATACCCTTCTATAAAACGATTCGGTATAAACGTATCAACATTTTCAAAACCAAACTTAGAAAAACTATCTAACAAAAGTGTAGTTGCAGTCAATCCATCTATGTCGTAATCTCCATAAATAACTACATGCTCTTGGTTTCGACGAGCCTCTATTAGACGGTTAACACATTTATCCATATCCGGTAGTAGAAACGGATCGTGTGTTTTTTCGTAATCGGGATTTAAAAAAATATCTCGATCATCCCCAAGGATTCCACGAGACTTTAAAATTTTATCAAACAAGGTCATTTATATTTTTATCAGCTACAGTTCTTTTCGATAAACGTCCGCTACTTGCGTACTGCTGTGATTTTATAACAATACTCTGCAACTCTTTGAATATAGGAAATTGTTTATTTGTAGAGTAAATTTTGGTATTGCCTTGTTTGTCGGCAACCAAAAACCCTATCTTCTCTAATCTCTTTAATTCGCGCTGAATATTACCTGGATCTTCTTTTATTAATTTCGCAAGACTACGAACGTGCGTACGAAAATCAGGATATTTCGCATATACTACAACAATTTTACGCCTAACGCGTGATGTTATAAAGACATCTAGCATATCGCCCCTTATCAATTATTTTATATACACTATACTATATCTTTATTTTACATTTTATAGATAATTTTTACAACTATATGCGCTTTCTTATTGCCAATTTAATATAATTTCACTTATCTTTTTTACTGCTTGTTCCATAGTTGGAATATTATTATCGTTGTAATAATGTTCTGTTCCTATATAGTTCTCTTTTACATCCAGGATATGGACTTCGTCAGCCCTTATATGTATCTGCTCTACTGCGTCTACCGTAGCAATTGGAGACGCAACTACTAATTTCTGAATACGAATTGGCTTTAAATAATCTAATGCAGCGCTTAGACTGGCTGAATCTCCAAATCCATCCGACACTAAAATAACCACCCTGTCTTTCAACATATTATCGTCCATAGTTCCACCGTCACCGATTAACCTGTTGATGCGACTAAAAGCTTCTCTCTTTTTATCCTGCAAATATCCAAAAAAATTATCAACGTATTCTCGAATTTCACCCTGCGTGAAATCCTTATTGTACGTAAAATCACCAGATTGAGATATGGCGCCAAAACTTAAATTCTCTCCAGGTATATCTATATTTTCAACAACAAGCATCATAAGCACACAATGCAATTGCG